>JALUJC010000311.1 GCA_027053375.1 Caldifarciminota bacterium | reverse complement strand
GCGGAGGCACCCAGCAGCGCGTACACCCGGTCCGAGATCAGCCAGTCCAGCTGAAGTTCTCCACCCCCCTGGAACTCATAGGCTTTCCGCCTGGAGATGGAGGGACCGGAAGGGATCTCGGTCAGCAGGACATACTTGCCCTGGGAAAGCTGGGCCAGCATGTCTGCCGGGGTCATGGTAATGGGTCCGCAGGGGTTGTTGGGATCGGTGATCAGGTGATAGACCTGGTCGCCACACCCCTGGGGAGGCGGCAGAGGGTTAAAGAGCCAGACTTTTGTGGGATCGCCCTGTTCCACCACAGCGTGGGGTCCTGTCCCCCCGAGGAGAGGGTTGTAGGTCAGGGAATCAAAGGCCTGCTGGGTCAGATCCTTGACGGGAAAAGCATAGGTGGTCAGGTTGTAGTTACCCTCCAGGTAGTCGCTCCACCCCTTCACGGTCAGGGTCATGTTTTCCGAGAGGGGGTGATCGTACTTCAACTCGCCCTGGTAGCGGTTTTCTTTGGAGCGGTCCTGAGAGGTGGGATAGCGGTAGTTGCCGTAACGGCCCTGTTCGTTGCCCAGCGCGGTGAACTCAGCCCGCCACCGCTTCCCCTGAAACTTCAACAGGGTGTAGAGATCGCTGTGTTCGCTGTTCCCGAAATAGGTGAGGTTCTGGCTGTTGAAATGGGCCACCGGGTCATACCCTTTGAAATAGACCCAGCGTCCCCCCAGGAGATAGGAAAAGTCCCCCGACTTGTTGCCGATGTAGCCGTTGTAGGCCCCCAGGTTGTAATCCCCCACCGTCAGCTGATGGTTGAAGCTGGAGGAATCGGGTGTACGGGTCACGATGTTGATCACACCGGCAAATGCGTTCGCACCGTACAGTGCGGATCCAGGTCCCTTGATGATCTCCACCCGGTCCACCCAGGGGCCCAGGGGCTGCTGCCAGTCATAGTACGCGTGCCCCAGGGATGCGGTGTTCTGGGGTCGCCCATCCACCAGAACCAGGATCTTGTTGGCGTAAGGGGTGGTGAGGCCACGGAAGAGTGCCATGGGCAGCAGACTCTCCAGGTGCTCGTCCCCACCAGGAACCAGACGGATCAGATCCATCAGGGTCTGAACACCCAGATTCTGGAGTTCCTCGTAGGTGTAGACGGTTACGTTGGACGGGGCTTCCACCGCGCGCTCAATCCGCTTGGTGGCGGCCACCACAAAGGTCTGGCCCCCATAGAGCAGCTCCTCCAGGGACACCTCCTGATCCTGAGCCTGGAGGGAAGAGGAGACGAGAAAGAGACCCACGAACCACAACCATCCTCGTTTCATGGAGCCCTCCTTGTTCGTGTGCATATATACGGAAAAAAAAACGAACCGTCAATGAATCCGGTCACGGGGATGGCCGGCTTCCCGGCAGTCCCTGGGGGGCTGAAGGAACCCAGGGGGCGCGCGCGGACGCTTGATGATCTCTCCCCTGCTCCGCATCCTTTAGGCATGTCCAAAGAACTGCGCGTGCTGTATATGTCCAGTGGACCGTACGGAGCCGCGGTCATGGAGGCGCTTGTGTCCCGGGGCATCTCCCTGGCCGGGGTGGTGACCACCCCTCCCGCACCCAGGGGACGGGGTCGGAAACGTCATCCCACCCCCCAGGCGGCGCGTGCCCGGGCGTGGGAATTGCCTCTGTGGGAGACACGGAAGCCGCATGATCCAGAAGTTCTGGAGGCGCTGGAAGCCCTCCAGCCGGATGTTCTCCTGGTGTGCGACTATGGCGTGATTCTGAAAAAGGCTGTGCTGGAACTCCCGCGTCTGTGGCCCCTGAATGTGCACCCCAGCCTGTTGCCCCGGTGGCGGGGTGCGGCCCCCATGCGGCGGTCTCTGGAACACGGAGATGCGGAAGTGGGGGTTACCCTGATGGTGATGGACGAGGGACTGGATACGGGACCCTGGATCTTTCGGCGGGGCTGGCCCCATGATGAGACCCTGACCCTGGGGGATCACTGGCCCCGGTTTGTGGAAGTGGGCGCCGCGCTGGTGCATCGAGCGCTTCAGCGGCTGGCTGTGGGCGACCCCCTGTCCCCCTATCCTCAGGAAGGAACCCCCACCTATGCGAAGAAATATACGCCGGAAGAACGCTGGATCGCATGGGATCGTGCACCCCGTGAGGTGGTCTTCCACATTCATGCGCTTTCTCCCCGTCCGGGTGCGCGCACCCGGGTGGAGGGAAAACTCTGGAAATTGTTGCGCGTCCGGCTGATTCCTTCACGTTTTGCGCTGTCCCCCGGGCAGATGGCGGTGGATGGCGACAGGCTGGTGTTTGGCACGGTGGATCCAGGAACCTGGCTGGAGGTCCTGGAACTGCAGGTGGAGGGAAGGCGACCCATGGATGTGGCCACCTTTCTCCGGGGGTATCGCCGATGAGCCGGTGGGTCCATGCCTTTTATGTTCAGGTGCGACCGGGCGCATCCCGCACGCGCATCCGGTCTCGCGCCGCTCCCGACACCCTCAAGGTGGAGGTTGCGGCAGAGGCGCGCCAGGACCGTGCCAACCGGGAACTGGAACGCTTTCTGCGAAAAATGCTGGGGATCGGTCCGGATGATCTTCGCGTGGCCCCCTCCAGCCGGCGATCCCGGAAAAAGTCCATTCAGGTGCGGGAGGAGATCCTGGATACGGTCCTTGGATGGATGGAGGCACAACCATGAACAAAGCGGAAAAACGTCGGCAGATGATGGCGATCAGCATTGCCCCTGTGGGGAAGGGCGCCCATGTGGGGAGGTATGTGGCGATGGCCCTGCGTGCGCTGGAGGGGCTGGATCTGGAGGTTCAGATGGGCCCCATGTTTACCACGCTGGTGGGAACCTGGCCTGTGCTGGCGGAAGCGGTCGCGCGGATGCAGAACCGCCTGTTTGAAGAAGGGGTGGAACGGGTTTCGGTGGTGATCAAACTGGACGCCTGGAGAGATCGGGATGCGGATCCGACAGGTAAAATGCAGCGACTTCACGCATATCTGGAGCAAAGGGGATGAACCTGGTCCTGTGGTTTGCATTGCTGGGCGCGTTCCCGGGTAAAGATCCGGTGGTGTTGCGACTGGCCGGTCCCTCCTCCGCGGTGGGAGGAATTGGCGCGTGGACACGCCGGGTTGCGGAGGCCTGGGCCAGGCAGCAGGGAATACAGCTGGAATATATTGATACACCGGCCAAATCGGATGAGCGACTGGCTCTGTTCCAGCAGTACTGGGCTGCACGGAGTCCGGACATTGATGTGTACACCATTGACGTGATCTGGCCTGCGCTGGCGGCCCCGCATGCGCTGGATCTGACCCCTTACGTGGACACGGCCGATCTCCGGGATTTCTTCCCGGTCTACCTCCAGAATAACCGGGTGGAAGGGAAGCTGGTGGCCCTTCCTTTCTATGCCGATGCCGGGTTGCTCTATTATCGCAGGGACCTTCTGCAGGCTTATGGTTATGACCATCCCCCCCGGACCTGGTCGGAACTGGAAGCCATGGCAGAACGTGTTCAGAAGGGCGAGCGTGCACGGGGCGACCGGGACTTCTGGGGTTTTGTCTGGCAGGGGCAGCGGTATGAAGGGTTGACCTGCAATGCGCTGGAATGGGTGGCTTCCCATGGGGGCGGCACCTTCGTGGATACGGGGGGAAGGGTGACCCTGGAAAATCCACAGGTGGTGAAAGCCCTGGCGCGTGCCCGGCGGTGGGTGGGCTGGATCAGTCCTCCGGGGGTAACCGCTTACATTGAGGAGGATGCCCGGAATCTGTTCCAGAATGGACATGTACTGTTCATGCGCAACTGGCCCTATGCCTATGCGTTGCTGTCTTCATCCGGGAGCCCGGTTCGCGGGAAGTTTGCCGTGGCGGTTCTTCCCCGGAGTGCGGAACCCGGCGGACGCCACGCCGCCACCCTGGGTGGATGGCAGTTGATGGTTTCCCGGTACAGCCGGCATCCGGAGCAGGCGGTGGCCCTGGTGCGCTACCTGACTTCTGCGGCCCTCCAGAAGCAACGGGCGCGGGAGATGAGTCTGCTCCCCACAAGGCGTTCCGTGTATGAGGATCCGGAGGTGCAGAGGATGCACCCCTGGTGGACAGTGGCCCGAAAGGTGCTCACCTCTGCGGTGGCCCGCCCGTCCAGCGTGACAGGGCGCCGGTACAACCGGGTGAGCCAGGCCATCTACGATGCAGTTCACCGGGTGCTGACCGGTGAATGGACAGCGGAGCAGGCCGTTCGGCAGATGGCGGTGCGCATACGAAAAGCGCTGCGCCATCGCCGCTGATCATCAGCTGGATGCGCTGGTGTAGAACCGGAGTGCGAACCGCCAGAACATCCGGGAACCTGCAAAAAGGAGAAGTCCCAGCCCCCAGGCCATGACCAGAGAGCCCACGTGCCCGGCCGTTCGTCCCACCACCTGACGTGCGGGAACGGTGGTGAGAAAAGCCACGGGGAGCACGAAGGTGAAGAACCAGCGAAACAGAGCAGGATACGCCCCGATGGGGAATCGGCCTGCCTCCAGGAAACTCTGCAGAACATAGGTCACGTTGTAGATCTTTACGAACCAGATGGTCAGGGAAGCCAGAAAAAACCACAGGCCATAGAGGATCAGAATCCCGGCAAGAATTGCCGGGAGCGCACCCATCAGCGAAAGGAAAGACCGTTTCAGCTGCCAGGTGGCCCACATCAGAAGAAGGCTGCCCATCAGGGCATCGGGCAGGGCCCAGGGCGAAAGGATACGAAGGGAGATCCAGAACTGGCTGTCCACCGGTTTGAGAAGGATAAAATCCAGGGTACCGTACTGCACGTGATCCACAATCCGGTTGAGGTTCGGAAACAGCAGGGCACGCGAAAAAGCCTGGAGAAGCGTGAAAACCCCCAGGACCGCCACCGCTTCCGGATAGGTCCATCCACTCAGCGCATGACCCGCGCGGTAGAACAGGGATAGACCGAACAGGCCGCCGGCGGCGCTTCCCAGACTGGACAGCAGGGCCAGCAGGAAGTTGAGCCGGTACTCCATCTCCTGGGCCACCGAGGTGCTCCAGAACAGCGCGAGCAGGCGAAGGTACCGTTTCATGCCCCCATCCCGGAATAGTGACGGAGTCCGCGGGTCCACAGGATCCGGTACAGTCCCCAGAAAAAGAGCCCCCAGAGCGCGATCACCGGGAGAACCTGATTCCAGGGGACGGTGCCACCCATGAGCGCCCGGGCCGGGGTGTAGAGCATGTAGGGAAAGGGGGTCCACATCAGGAAGCGCCGCAATCCCTCAGGAAAGACGTCCAGAGGGGCAATCATCCCGGAGAGAAAAAGATAGGCCAGAAAGAAAAACTCGTCCACAGAAGCTGCCCGTTCCGTCCAGAAAGCCAGCATGGACAGGGTGTACTGGATCAAAAAACGCAACCCAAAAGCGAGGGTGACCAGGATCAGGAAGGAAAGGATGTGGCGTGGATCGGGAATCCAGAAAGCCCGGGGATAGAGAAGGAAAAAGAACAGGGTCAGGGCCAGCATGAAGGGAAGACGGGCCAGGCGTTCGGAAAGGTGGGAGGAGAGGAAGCGGAGCACCACGGGCACCGGCTGGAGAAGATAGAAGGACAGGGTTCCTTTCAGGACGGTCTCCTCAAACTCATAGATCACCCACACCACGGTGAGTTGCCGGGTGAGGTACACCGCAAAAAAGTACCGGGCAAAACGCACCGGTTCCCATCCAAAGTGACCGCTTTCCGCAGCCCGGATCCATACCCCCATCAGGATAAAGGGAAAAACGCCGGCCAGGGCCCAGAGATAGATCTCGGAGCGATACTCCAGCATGTAGGCGTAGTACACGCCCAGAAAGGTTCGGAGCGTTCGGATCCAGCGTTTCATGGGACCGGGGAATGGCCGGGAAGCGCAAAAACCCTTCGGATGATCTCCTCAATGGGTGGATCCTGGATGGTGAGGTCCATCACCGGAAAGTTCCGCAGCATCTGCGCCACCACGTCTGTCACGTCTTTTCTGCGTACGATCAGGTGAGCGCGACGGCCCTCCACACGTTCCACTTCCCCGAAGCGCTGGAGATTCTCCCGGGCGATTGGCTGGTGAAATTCCACCCGGATTTCCCTGTAGGGTGCGAACTTTTCCAGGAGTCCGGAGAGGGGACCGTCGTACCATACCGTGCCCTGGTGAATCAGGATCACCCGTTCGCAGAGGGCAGAGATGTCGGCCATATAGTGGCTGGTGAGGATCATGGTGGCACCATACCGCTCGTTGTATGCCCGGAGGAATTGACGAATGGCGGCCTGGGCATTCACGTCCAGCCCCAGGGTGGGTTCGTCCAGAAAGAGAATCCGGGGGAAGTGCAGAAGCGCGGCCAGGAGTTCGGCCTTCATCCGCTCCCCCAGCGAGAGTTTTCGCACGGGCTGGTTCAGGATGTGTTGAATCTCCAGCAATTCAGACAGTTCCGCCACCCGGTGCCGAAAAGTGGTCTCCTCCAGTCCATACACCACCGCGTTGATGCGCAGGGAGTCCAGCGCGGGGAGATCCCAGATCAGCTGCTGTTTCTGCCCCATGACCAGGGAGATGTTGCGAAGGAAAGCTGTCTCCCGTTTCCAGGGGGAAAATCCAGCCACACGAACCTCACCGGAGGTGGGGTGAATCAGCCCTGTTAGCATCTTGAGCGTGGTGGTTTTCCCTGCACCATTGGGGCCAAGGAACCCAACCACCTCCCCGCCTTCAATGGTGAAGGTCAGGTCGCGAACCGCCACGATGTCCTGAACTTCCCGGCGGAAGAAATGCCTCAGGCTGCCCAGCCATCCAGGGGCTTTTCTGGCCACCCGGTAGATTTTGGTGAGGTTTCGGGTCTCAATGACCGCCATGCTTTTTGGTCTGCTGCCAGTAGCGTTCCAGCGTATCCAGATCCAGATGGGCCGGGTCCCGTCCATCCTGGCGAATAAGCGCCTGCATGTGTTCATATCGCTGGATGAACTTGTCGGTGGCCTGCTGGAGCAACCACTCCGCATTCCATCCTTTGAGCCGCATCCACTGTGTCAGGGCAAACAGAAGGTCTCCCGTTTCTTCCATCAACCGCTGTTCGTCCTGTTCCTGCGCCATTTCCTGAAGTTCTTCTTCCACTTTTGCCCAGGCTGATCGGGCATCCGGCCAGTCAAATCCCTCCCGGGCCGCACGCTCCCCCACCTTCTGTGCCCGCAGGAGGGCCGGAAGGCTTCGCGGTAAGGATCGGAGTCTGGACCCGCGCTCCTGCTTGCGTCGCTTTTCCCATGCCTGAATCACCTCT
>JALUJC010000310.1 GCA_027053375.1 Caldifarciminota bacterium | reverse complement strand
CCCGTACAGTGCCCGCACCATGGGAGGAAGCGGGGGACGGGGCAGGTCCAGGGTGGTCAGCAACGCACCCAGAAACACATAGGATCCCCACCGTGGATGGATAAGGTGGGTGTTCTTGGCCCGCCACCCCAGGCCAGCAGCCGCTGCATAATCCCGTTCAAAAAAAGGACCGGAATCCACAAAGACGCGGGCACGCGCATCCCGAAACCCCGCCGATGCCTGAAGATGTCGCCAGAGTCGCCACAATCGCTTGCGAAAGACACGATGGTACTCCCTTCCCCACGCATACCGGGCAATGCGCCCCTCCCCCGGCCTGTGGGTCGCGGGCCGGCCATCGTAGCGCATCAGCGCCACAAGAATGCTTCGCACTCCCGGCAAAAGCCGGAAAGGATCCACCCGGAGAAGGGCGGTGCGTTCCATCCATTGCATGGTTCCCGCATAACCTGCATCCACCCATCGGAAGAGCGCTTCCCGTGAGGGCGCCATCCGGGCGGGGATTACCGAAATGGCGTCCAGACCCAGCGAACGGGCCAGCGCTTCCAGCGCGTCAAAGGTGCGAAGGGGGGACTTAGAGGCTGCCTTCGGGATAGACACCGGTAAAACACCCCACACAGAAATGATTTTGACCGGCCGCGCGATAGAGATCTTCCACCGACAGATAGCGCACCGTGTCGGCGCCGATTCCCCGTGCCACTTCCCGGGGGTCCCGACGATAGGCGATCAGCTCCTCATGTGTGGGGATGTCAATGCCAAAATGGCAGGGGGCCTGAATGGGCGGGGCCGCCACCCGAAAATGCACCTCCCGGACCCCGAAATCCCGGAGCAGAGAGACAATGCGCCCCGATGTGGTCCCGCGCACGATGGAATCGTCCACCACCGCCACCGATTTCCCCTTCAACAGAGAACCCACGGGGATCAGTTTGAGACGTACCGAAGACAGACGTTCGGTCTGGGCAGGGCGGATAAAGGTGCGTCCCACATAATGGCTCCGTACCAGACCAAATTCCAGCGGAACACCCAGCGCACGGGCGTATCCCAGGGCCGCCGCGACACCGGAGTCCGGCACCGGAATCACCAGATCCACATGTGCGGTTTCTCCTTCTGCCAGGAGTTCACCGGTCCGAACCCGGAACCGATAGACCGGGGTGTGGACGAACTCCGAATCCGGTCGGGAAAAATAGATCAGCTCAAACACACAGGGTGCGGGCTTCCCCGGCTCTGCGTACCGTGCACGATGCACGCCGTTCCCATCCACCCAGACCACCTCCCCGGGCTCCACTTCCCGCCATTGCACGGGTTTCCCCAGCAGATGGAAGGCCGCCGTCTCGGACGCAAAAAGGACAAAGTCCGGGTATTCCGCCATCACCAGTGGTCGGAAACCAAAGGGATCCCGCACCGCCATCAGGGTCTCCCCATACTGCAGAACCACACTGAAGGCTGCAGGGATCTCCCCCACCACACGTGCCCACCGCTGCGGAAGATCTCCCTCCGGCGGACGCGCAAACAGATGGAGCAACACTTCCGTATCCGAGGTGGTAAAGAAGATCTCTCCCTCCCGCTCCAGTTGCTGGCGAATCTGCGCACTCCGGGCAAGATGGCCGTTATGGGCAATGACGAGTGGACGGCCGTTGTGGTATACCCAGATGGGCTGCGCGTTGTGCCATGCGCGGGATGCCCCGGCCGTGCTGTAGCGCGTATGGGCCACCCCGATCCGGGCATCCCCGGGTGTGGCCGGGGCGCGCTCAAACACCTGCGCCACACTTCCCAGATCCTTGAACCCCACCAGACGTTTCCCATCCGAGACCACAAACCCCGCCGCTTCCTGTCCACGATGCTGAAGGGAATAGAGCGCCCGAAACAGCAGATCCCGGGTATCCTTTCCGTCAAAGCGATATACGCCGACGATGCCACACACGGTTCATGGCTCCTTTGAGGGCATCCATCCAGCGAGGATAATGATAGACATAAAACACCATACGTTCTGCACCAAACCGCTCCTTCAGCGCGTCCAGCCCGCTCCCCCGTGGATGGGTTCCCAGATCCACCCAGGCCCATTTCCGGGATCGGGCTTCCTGAAGTGCATGAAAGATCAGCAGATGATAGAATCCACGGCGGCGATGGTCAGGATGAACCGCATACCACCAGAACAATCCC
>JALUJC010000309.1 GCA_027053375.1 Caldifarciminota bacterium | reverse complement strand
GGACATGAAGATCCACAGGCTACGGTTCGGGTTGCTCATGTCGGTGGTGTTGCTTGCCGGGGTGGGCTGTGCCACCCTGAAATCCTACAGCGCGCTTCGAAAGGTCAAATTTCACCTGCGTTCGGTTACGGTGGACGATCTCAACCTCACGGGCGGGCGGCTTACCGTGACCTTCCTGGCCGAAAACCCCTCCACCCATCGTGCACGCATGGAAAAAATGGAATTCCTGCTGTTCCTGAACGATCACAGGGTGGCCACCGGGGAACTCACAGACCGCATCCAGATTCCCGCCCGTGGTCACCGCCTGCTGCGCATCCCTGTCTCTTTCCGGTGGTCGGATGTCGGGGCGGGGCTTCGACAGGCCTTCACCGCAGACACCCTCTGGTATCGCGTGGAAGGCAATGCCTTCCTGGACACCCCCATGGGGCCCCTCAAGCTCCGGATCCTGGAGCGTACCCGCAGTCTTTCACATTAGCCCCTGTCGGCGCACCCAGCGCTCGGCGGCCTCCAGCATCTCTGGTGTGTCCACATCCAGCCAGAGACCCGGGCCGGGAACGTTCTGAAGGCGAAGGATCCCCGCCTGCATCGCCGCTTCCAGGGCGTGGGCGATGCCGTATTTCCCTGCCTGCTGCACCTGCACGAAAAAGGGAAGAATGTCCGCCTCCAGACGGAACAGTCCGATGTCCACCCCCTCGTATAACTCCAGGGTTTTGCTCAGCGCTGGAGGGGTGCGGCGGACCTTCATGGCATCCTGCAGATCCAGCACATCCTGCACAAAGGGATCCATCCAGAGTACATTCCCCCGGTGGGATCCCCGCACAAGATTCTCCAGGAGCACAGGGGCATAGAGATGATCCGACATCAGGACCCCAACAGCTTCCACTTCCCGGAAAGCCGCTTCCAGCCCCACACGCAGGGTCTCCCCGTTCCCCCGCTCCCAGTGTTCGTGGTGCACCAGCTGCACCTCGAATGTACGCACCAGGTCCTGAAAGGGGGTTCGGTGAGCACCGGTCACCAGCCAGATGCGGGAAACGCCCAGATCTTTCAGCACCTGCAAATTTCGCACCATCAGGGGTTGTCCGCCCACGGGCAACAGGGCTTTGGGGAGCAGGTCCCTCGTGCGTCGGGACAACCGGGTCCCCCGTCCGGCCGCCGGGATTACGACCGCGCGAACCATGATTCCATCACCTCCAGGGCCCGGTGAGCGGCCATCCCATCCACAGGAAGAAACAGCTGGTTGCGAACAGCCTCCTGCCGTTCTCGCATACCTGCGGGGGGATGCAGCACCGTCTCCAGCGCCGCCATGATCTCGTCGGCTTCCCGTATCACGGGATAGGCACCGGAAAACAGGGTGCGTGGTGTGTGGGTAAGCAGGGGTTCACCATCAGAGTGCCGCAGGTTTTCCGGTAGATCCACAAAGATCACCCCTTTGCGCACCGCAGCAAATTCAAAAGCCACACTGGATGCCTCCGTGAGCACAGCATCCGCCATCACGAGAAAAGGCAGGATATCCCGTTCTTCCGGCGGCACGAGTCGAGCATGAGGATAACGGTGAATAAGCCGCTCATAAAAGCGATGGTGCCGATGCGGTGCATACTTGCCCTCCCAGGAATAGGGATGGAGTTTGATCAGAAGGTTGATGGACCGGGTGACCCGCAACAGACCCTCCCCCAGCTGGAAGATGCTGGTGGGTTTGTAGGTGGGCGCATACAAAAGGGTTGGACGAGATGGGTCAAGACCCCAGTGTTCCAGAAGACGTGTTTGCTGCCGGACCATGGAGGGATAGGGATCCAGCTTGATGTAGCCCACCACATGCACCCGATAGGCACCGTCGCCCACCCGGGCGCGAATCTGGCGGGCACGAAAGGGACCTTCCACCATGAGGTGATAGGGCACCGCGCGCTGTTTACGGAGAAAGCGGTACATCACGGATTTGAAGCCGGTTCCGTGGTTTACCAGAACCCAGGTCCTGTCACCGAACCGCCCGGGATGTTTTACAAAATCGGTGGTCACCACCACAGGGGCGTCGTCGGGTAGCGCCGGCAGCACGGCCACGCCCTCTTTCTGCAATTCCCCCATCACCTCGGATTTCCGGGAAACCGGGAAGATCCCAAACCGCTTCACCCTGGAAGGTCCGGGCACCACGACCGTGGTCCACCCCCGCTCCCGGGCCGCCCGGTAAAGGGGGCGGACCGCCGACCAGTGGTAGAGATGAGGAAGATAAAAGGCAAGCTTCACGTAGGTCAGGACTCGTATGTATAAAAACCCCTTCCCGTTTTCCGCCCCAGAAGCCCCGCGGCCACCATGCGCCGCAACAGGGGACAGGGACGGAACTTGGGATCTCCCAGATCCCTGTGCAAAACCTCGAGGATGAAGAGCACCACATCCAGCCCGATCAGGTCCGCCAGCGCCAGCGGACCCATGGGGTGATTGGCGCCCAGTTTCATCACGGTGTCAATGGCGTCACGGTCAGCCACACCCTCCATCAACGCATAGCACGCTTCGTTGATCATGGGCATCAGGATCCGGTTGGCCACAAACCCGGGATAGTCGTTAACCACAGCGGGAACTTTCTCCAGCGCCTTTGCAAGGGACACCACCGTTTCCACCGTGTCGTCGCTGGTCAGCTGTCCCCGCACCACTTCCACCAGTTTCATCACCGGCACGGGATTCATAAAATGCATCCCCACCACCCGTTCGGGACGATCCGTCGCCGCGCCCAGTTCGGTGATGGAAATGGACGAGGTATTGGAGGCAAGAATCACCCCCGGCCGGGTGAGTTCATCCAGCTTCCGGAAAAGATCCCGTTTGATCTCCCGCTGTTCCACCACCGCTTCCACCACAAAATCCGCATCCCGAAGGGCCTCCAGGTCCGTGGTGGGTGTGATACGCGCCAGCGCCTGATCCCGATCCTCTTCCGTCAGGATCCCTTTCCGTACCTGTCGATCCATGTTCTTCCGGATGGTGTTCAGGGCACGATCCAGCACCTCCCTGGAAACATCCACCAGCACCACCTCATGGTCGTGCTGGGCGAACACGTGCGCAATGCCGTTGCCCATGGTTCCCGCGCCAACCACACCAATTTTCTTCAGGTTTCTCATTCTTCGGTCCTCCTTCGTTCAGGCAACCACGAAAGCAGGGGTAAATTCATCCACCGAAACAGTCCTCCCAGATCCACCTGTTTTTCCATTCTGTCCAGACGATCCACCGCCGCACCTGCTTCCTGTTTCTGCCCGGAAGGGACCCGCAGAAACACCACACCTGCCCGGGGGATGTACAGCGCATAACCTGAACCCACGGACTTCCGGTAAGCCTTTTGCGGCAGGTGATGCACGGGAGGAAAGCGAAACACCCATTCTGCTTCTCCCGCACAGTTGATCCGTTTTTCTCTGCGCATTATTCCAGACGCTCCAGACTCCCTGGAAGGGTATGCGCAGCCAGAAAGGGGATCCCCAGACGCCGGGCTGTATCCTGATCCACCCTGCGATCCCCCACCATGGCTACGGGTCGTTCCCCTTCCCGTGCCATATCCGTGCGGACTCCCGCTACACCGGGCTTTCTGCATCCACAACGCTCGGAAGGATGATGGGGACACACCGTGAAGCGGACCCACACCCCGGCTGCACGCCAGAGCTCCCAGCGGAGACGCTCATGGATGGCTTGCAGGTTTCGGCGAGACACCCAGCCACGGCGGATCCCGGACTGGTTCGTCACCACCCGCACCCCGTATTCCCGACGGCGTAACCACCGAAACACCCCGGGCATCCAGGGCGTCCATCGCACCCGCTCTGGATCGTTCAGGTATCCGGGGTCCTGAATCAGGGTTCCGTCACGGTCCATAAGGAGGACAGGCTTCAATGCACTCATGGGGCGGTGGTGTTCAGGCGGTCCACGATTTCCAGAAGTTCCGCAATATCGTCAACCACGTAGTCCGCACCCGGATCACGGGTCCCGAAAATATCTCCATAGCGCGCGAAAACGGTGATCATGCCCAGCTGTTTCCCCCCCACGATATCCTTTTCCGCCCAGTCTCCCACCATGATGGCCTCATGGGGCTGGATTCCCAGACGCCGGAGGGCTTCCTGGAAAGGCTCGGGGGCAGGCTTGGGCACACCTGTGTCCTCCAGCGCCACCACCACGTCAAAAAGATGATGCAGGTTCATCTCCACCAGCCGTGTCCAGGCCTGGAGGCGGGGCGCATCGGTGACCACCCCGATCTGGATCCCACGGAATTTGAGCTGGATCAGGGTATGGGTGGCATGGGGGAACAGAGAAAGGGCACCCTCCTTGGCCCGTCGATAGCCCACCACACCCGCTGCGAGGATTTTGTAATCCACATAGCCAAGCACTTCTTTGAGAAACTCATCAAACACCAGCTGATATTCCCAGCCCTGGATGTTGTAGATCTCAAAGATCTTGGCATATGCGGCTTCCTCGTCCATGGGCAGACCCGCATCAATCATCTCACTCACCGCCCGACGCACGGCCGCTTCTTTCATCTTGACAAAGTCCACCAGCGTGTTGTCCAGATCAAAGATGACCGCACGGATCGCCATGGTCACACCTCCGCGGGTGCCCGGATGCTCAGGGTCCCTCCGGAGAGGACCCAGAAGGCCTGCACTTCGTTTCGGACTTCATCCGGGTGATGGGTGACACTCAGAATCCAGACGCCCACATCTCTCAGCTCACGGAGAAAGGCTCGAACCTGCATACGTCCCTCAGGATCCAGGGAAGCGAAAGGTTCATCCAGGAGGAGCAGACGGGGCCGGTGAAGCAGGGAACGTGCAAGTGCCAGCCGCACCCGCATGCCCTGGGAATACTCCCGCAGGGGGCGATGTAAAAAACCCCGCAGATGGAGCCGTTCGGACAGTTCAGCAATCCGCCTCTCCCCATCCTCCAGGCCATAAAAACGTGCAAACACCTGAAGGTTTTCCTTTCCCGTGAGGGTGGGATACATCAGCGGAGCGTGCGTGAACAGCCCCAGCTGTCGCCGGACCTGGCTCTCCTCCCAGGGATTGGCACCAAACACCATGACACGCCCCCGCGTCAGGCGGGTGATGCCCGCAAGACAACGAATCAGGGTACTCTTTCCCGCACCGTTGGGGCCGACCACACCCACCCAGCCCCCGTCCTCCCAGGAGAGGGTAAGATCCCGAAAAACCCAGCGACGACCGTAGCGTTTCGCCGCGTGCTCAAGCTGTATCACCGGCGCGGGACCCCCGTGCTTTCCAGAAGAGCCCCAGCAGAACCAGCAGGAGGATACCGCCCCCCACCGCCGCGGCGAGGGGTGAAACGGGAAACGCCCACCCTCCACCGGCAGATACACGGAAAAGAAACGTGGCTTCTCCGGGTAATAGCTCGGCCAGCTGGAAGGTGCGCCCCTGAATGGTCTGGGGTTCCTTCAGCGTATAGCGCACCCCGGAAATACTGTACCCCTCCGGAAACAGAACACGCACCGTATCCGGTACACGCGGAAGGGAAACAGGAACCTCGAACTTCCGGGTCTTCGCGGGAAAAGCAAACTGAACCATGGTCTGATTCATCCCGGGCCGCAGGGGCTGGTGAAACACCAGCTGCTTTTCCTCCACGGCCCACCCATCCGGTGGATTGGCGCCGGCAAAGGTTGCGCCTTCAGGTTGAGAGACACGAAAAGTAAAAGCACCCCGGGGAAGCACATAGGGGGTGTCCTGCTGGACCCCATAGGCCTCCAGCAACAACACACCCGCTGTGTCCATATCCGCCACCAGGGCGGTGTAGGTCAGGGCTCCCAGTTTCTTCGCCGAGGACAGGGTGTCGAACACCTGCAGGGTCAGGGTTTCACCCTGAAGGGGTGCGCCATAGGGTTCGCCGTGGTACTGCACGGCAGCAGCATAAAAGGTTTTCGCTGGATCCACATCAAAGCGAACCTTCCCCCGCGCATCGGTCACCGCGCTGTCCACAGCCTGCGGGGTGCCCTGAGGGGGGAAGGCATAGAGGGTGACCCTCACCCCTTTCACAGCCGCATCACGGGATCCATTCCAGACCTGCACCGAAACGGTGGCCATCAGGATCGCCATCAAAAACTGCATCACATCCTCCTACACGTTCATCATCCACCAGAGCGCCGCCATTCCCGTCAACACCCCGGCGGAGAGGTTGACACCGTTGTTGTCCAGCCAGGACCAGCCTCCCACCACCCTGGTGGGTTTCCCGCAATGCACGGGAACGTCAAAGATTCCCCCACAAACGGCACAATGCCGACGAATCTCCAGTGTCGCCCCCAGGAGGGAATCAATCCAGCTACCAGCCAGTCCAAACAGACTTATGGGAAGGATCCACCCGGGACGGCGGACCATCAAGGCAAAGCTTCCCATCATCAGCGCCCCCAACCAGGCGCCCACCGTGCCCAGCAGGGTGATTCCTCCACTTTCCCCGGGCCGCACCACCGGACCCCATCCCAGCCTTCGAGGTGGTGTGGGAGAAAGGGCGCCCAACTCCGTGGCCCAGGTATCCGCGGCAGCTTCCGCAAGAAGAACGAGAAAAACAAAATAGGCCACCAGATCCCCTCTCCAGGCATAGATCCACCCCGCCAGCGTGGCCGGTCCCCCATTGGCCAGAACCTGTGCCACCGTCCGGGGTTCCGGGGGCATCCTGCCCGGACGTCCCGCCCCCAGGCGAGAGAGGAGACTCCCGGTGAGAAAAAAAGCCAGCATGGGCATGATCAGAAGCCATCCGCCCATTAGTACCAGAAACAGGCCCAGGATGGCAGCGGTCCAGGCGCCTCCGGGGGTCAGCCACCTGAAAAGGCTCGCTGCCGGAACCAGCCCCCACACCAGCACGATGGCGCCCAGCACACGTGCCAGAGAAGCAGAGGAGATCCACATCTGCAGGAGTCCCATTCCCAGGGGCATCCCCAGATTGTCCAGGCCGCGTCGGAACAACCCTTCCACCAGCACCATCAGCGTGGCGCCCAGCAGCGCAGGAAGCCCCTCCCACCCGCAACCCAGAAGCACCCCCCAGCTCACCAGACCCACAGCCAGAGAGCCCCCAAGCCTTTTTCCATTCCAGGGACGCAGGGGCCATCTTTGTCCCACCAGTGCCCCCGCCGGATCGGCGAAGAACATGGGGGCCAGGATGGAAGCAAATCTATGTGGAGAATCCCAGGCCCAGAGGGCGGCTCCCGCCACCGCAAGCGGGAACCACACCGTTCCCCAGCTCCGTGGTTCCACACGATGGGCACGCAATCGGCGGGGACCCCACAGGTCCAGCGCATGGACCATCGCAAAGATAAGGGAAAGCCCCACCAGCGCCATGCGCCCGTC
>JALUJC010000308.1 GCA_027053375.1 Caldifarciminota bacterium | reverse complement strand
GAAGTGCGCCTTGGCGTGTTTGGGATCCAGTTCCAGGGTTTTCTCATATTCCTGACGCGCGGCATCCAGATCTCCTCCCTGGAGATAGGACTGGGCAAGGAAATAATGCACATTGGCGTCGTTGGGTGCCACTTCCACAGCCTTCTTCAGCATCACCATGCTGCTGTCCGGAAGCTGTTTCCGCTGGTAGATGCTGGCCATGTTCAGATAAAGCTTGGGATCTTTCGGCGTCAGTCGAGCCGCAAACTGAAGGAATGAAAGCGCCTCGTCGTAGTTCTCGTCCTGCACCGCCTTCAGGGAGGCGTTCATGGCCACAATGGCTTCGTTCTGCCCCATCTGACTCCGCAGGGTGCCCGCCTGATCCATCTCATAGGCTTTCATAAAAAGCCTTGCCGCTTCATAGTAGGCATCCAGCTTTTCCTGATTGCTCCCCCCCTGGGTCGCTTTGAACACATACGCCTTGCCCAGCCAGTACACAGCCTGGGGATTCTGCGGTTCCTCCTCCACCCAGGCCCTGCCTTCCTGAATGGCTTTTTCAGGATTGTTTTGCTGAAAATAGAGTTTGATGCTGGTTTCATGGGGATTTCCCGCACAGGCAAGGACACCCAACATCACCACGGGAATCCAGAGCAATCTTCGCATGGAACAACCTCCTTTGGTTAGGGCGTCATTCGGGGTTCTTCTTCTCTGGGATGAAGGGTCCATCGGGGGGCATCCCCCCACAGATCTTCCAGGCGATAAAAGGATCGGGCTTCCGGAAGCATCAGATGCACCACCACGTCCACATAATCCAGGAGATACCAGTCCTGACCACGATGCCCTTCCCGGTGGGTGGGCGGCATCTCATCGGCCAGCGCATCCCGAAGGGCATCCAGGTGATCTCTGGTGAAGGCGCTGGCCACCACAAACCAGTCGGTAAAGGCCACCCCCACCTCTCCCACGGCCATCACCACCACTTCTTCCGCGTGGTGCTCGTCCAGGATCTCAAGGATGCGGGACAGGACGGGATGCGAGGTTATTCTTTCCGGGAGTCCCATTGAAGTTCGTTCCAGAGTGGAATATCTCCCTGTATACCGCTTTGCCCCATCAGGGATTCGCCCATCAGAATCTCCAGAAAATCCAGCAAAATACGGAGTTGCTCTTCATCCAGCCGATCCAGAAGATCGCGCACATACCCCTTCATTTCTTCCTGATTCATGCTGGAATTATGGAGCCTGCAGGCAGGTCGGTCAACGTGTCGCGCCTGTCAGATGCTGATGCGCTGTCAGCAACACATCGTGAAAGCGTGCAGGCTGCGCAAGATAGGGGAAATGCCCACCTGCCGTGAACTCATACACATAAAGAGGATGAACCCGTTCCAGCAGAGCAGAACGCTGGGCATCCGGAACCGTGGGATCTCCACGTGTAAAAAAGACCACCGCCGGAACACGTTCGGGATGGGGCGGAAGGGTGGGTTGTCCAGCCAGTGCACGAAGACGCGCATGAAGCGCGCGGGGAGGAAGCCGATCCAGCACATCCAGCACCCTGCTCTGGTTGACCGGATCGTGTCCAAAATGCTCAGGGGTGAGTCCCTTCCTGATCTGCTGCTTGAGCCATCCTCCCGGAAGCCAGGGAGCGCGCAACAACCAGCGGATGTTGCCCATCACCGCGGCTGCCGAGGCAAAGGTGTTCACCAGCACCACCCCCTGAATCCGCACGGGAGCCAGGGTCGCCAGAAGCTGTGCCAGGTACGCGCCCATGGAGGTTCCCACCACAACAACCGGTGCGTGAGGAAGGCGGGCCAGAAGATCGTGCGCAAAGGAATGAAGGGTGAAGGGCCGCCAGGGATAAGAAGTCCGGATGGAGGTGTATCCGTGTTCTGAGAGGAGACCGGTCACAGGGGAAAAAAGGTGTTCATCCCCGAGCAAACCGGGGAGAAATAGCATGTACGGGGAATGTCCCGGTCCATCCACCAGCCAGGGAAAATCTGTCGACATCCTGCACAGCATACACGTTTCCTTCCGTACCGTCCAGATCTGACCGGTGGGTTGTGATATAGCGCACACCCCATCCATCAGTTTCACCGTATAATCTTTTATGGGAGGTCGGGTGGTGTGGGATGGTTGCCGGGGGCGATCTCGCCCCCGGCGCATTTTCAGAGAAAGCCTGCGGGGCGGGGGGCTTCACACCCCACACGCCCCGCAGGACTCACCAGGCTGCTTTGTCAGAACCGGACGCCGAACCCGAACCGGTGGCTGTTCATGACCTCATTCCGGACGTAATAGGCATAATCCACCTCCAGGGGCCCATAGAGTACCGTGGCACCAAAGCCATAGACCGCAGGCGTCTGGGTGGCGGCAGAAATCGTATTGTCACTCTGCACGTGCATTCCAAAGGGTTTCTTGTATCCGCCACGCAGAACCAGGTAATCCAGAATGTTCAGTTCCGCACTCACACCCGCGAACGCATACTGGTCGGAAGCGTCTGTAGAGGTCAGACCCATCCACCCTGCGTCCGCATTCATGGCGAAATACCCAAAAGAAGGATCCCGATAGATGTAGCTTCCCGAAACTCGCACATCCGAAGGAAGCGCAAAGGTGGTCTGGGTATACACCGTCTGATTCCCATAACTCAAGCCCGGCCCCAGATTCCGGATAACGAGCCCAAAGGCATAGGAAGGATCCGGTGCGTAGAGGAATCCGATATCAAAGGCATAGCCCTGCGCAATATTCCGGTCAATGACATCCCGAATCCACTTGGCGCTCACTCCTCCGTAGATTCCTTTATAGAGAATCCGACCGAACGATGCATTAACCACCTGGGCTCCTGCGCTGAAGGTACCCAGAAGTTCACCATCGGTGTTGCGGGCCTCCATCCCTCCCGCATTCAGGGTCATCACTGAAAGACCGTAACTGAGCGTGGATAGCGTCTGCTTCTCCTGACCTTCCTGCTTTTTGTTGTAGGGCCGGAACGCCACGGATGCCACCGAATACTGGATCCCCGTAATCCACTCCATGTAGTTGGCCGAGAAATCAAAGCGATGAATCCGGGCCACACTGGCTGGATTCGCCCACATATCCGCTGCACGCTCCCCCAGGGCCACCCCAATTTCGCCCATACCCGCGAAACGAACGGAGGGTTCCAGCTTGAGATAAGCAGCCGAGGGAAAAGCGGACAGAACCGTTGTTAACCCCAGAAAAAGCGCAATTTTTTTCACCAACATGATCCACCTCCTTACTTAATCACCGCGACCCGTTTGACCACTTCCTCACTGCCCGCCTTCACACGGAAGATATACAGGCCGCGAGGAATGCGAGACACATCCCACGTTACACGGTTTAACCCGGGTGAGGGCGCAAGGGTCCATCGTGCCACCGGATCACCGGAGATATCATAGATTTCTACAATCACCTGATCAGGAAGAGGCTGGCCGGATTGTGGATTGAGGAAGAATGTCAGCGTTGCACGCTGAACATCCCGGATCGGACTGGGTGCCATAAACACGTTGGCTTTCGGCAGAAGCGCCAGCGAATCCAGCGCCACATACTTTTCAACGAATGCCAGGTTCGTGGTATCCGCGAGACTGCCGGTCAGCTGAATGGTTAGTTTGTGGGCGCGTGCATCGGGCTGCGCTTCGCCAAACACCGAACCGTCGGAGGTACGGATCGCTTTCAGCATGTCTTCGTTCATGCCCACCACGTCCGAAGCGCGGTACGACAGCGTGAGGTGCACAGGTTGCTGGAGGTTCGCAGGACCGATCAACTGCAGGAAATACCCGGTGAATGGGAGATCTGCCGGGACACTTGGACGAGCGAAGGGCATGGATAACCCGATCTTCTGTCCCTGGGGTAACGCACCCGCGGGAACACTCAGCCGATAGATCCCGTCATCGTAGGTTTGTCCATTTTCCACAAAGGCCACAACCTTTACATAGTGCGGCTGATCGGGTGTGGCGAAACGGGTGACCGTCCCTTCCTCATTGGTCGCCTCGATGTAGTAATCCAGTCCCTGGAGTCCCACTTCATCCCCGGGTATGGTCACGATCAGTGGGTTGGTTCCTGTGAAGCTCATCACCCGGTAATTATCCTCAAAATGCCCTTTGTAGTAGAGTTTTGCCTGGATGTTTCGGCTTCCACCGGTGGTGATTGTGATGGTCAGATCCTGTGCAGCCACCGCCATATCCACTGGCTGGTGTGTAAGAACCGGCGCCTGAACGTTCAGGAAAAACCATTCACCTGTGGTAATCGCCTGACCCACATTTCCTGCGGCATCCTGACCGCGGAACAGGAACTGTACCCGAACATCCCCTGTACTTCCATCCATCTGCAGGGTCGCGGTATACTCTGTGTCGGAAACCTGCTGGGCGGCAAGCAGCACCGTATCATAACCTTCGGGAAGGAAGGCGAAATAGGGGAACTGCACCAGCGGTTCTGAGGTGACAATTCGGACAGTGTAGGGCGTGTTGGGGACAATGGTATCTCCTGTGATGCCCTGGATCTCAAACCGGGCTGTGGGGGCGGTGTTGTCCACGGTGAAGATCACCGTGTCGGTGGATACCCACCCCGCGTGATCCCGAGCCTGGATCACAACCTGTCCGGAACCATCCGGCACGTTCCGTGTGTCCACAGGAAGTTCATACTGATCGGTCACCGCATTGTAGGCTGCATCCACCGTACCCATTCCCGCAAGAACACCACCGAACACAAACCGCACAGACTGTAATCCCAGGTTGTCGGCCGCCGTTCCCTGAACCTGCAACACACCACGGACATGGGCATTCTGCTGGGGATTCACCAGTGCAACCGTGGGTGCGGTGTTATCAAACACCAGCGTCTGGTGGAGCACCTGTTCTGCTCCGGTGGTAGAGCGGGCCCGAACGACGAGGTCATGGGTACCTTCTGTGTAGGTTGCCGTAGGTAGAACGAGGGTAAAGGTATCACTGGCACCCACCTGGGTCATGGCCTGGTAAGGACCCCCGTCCAGCGAGACGTCCACAGAAGCGATCCCTGCATCATCAAAGGCAAGCACCTGCAGGGTCACGTCCCCGGAGACCACCGCGCTATCCGCAGGAGAAAGAACCTGCACATTGGGAGCAGCGTTGTCCACGAAGAAGTTTACCACCGCGGTCTGGGTGCTCAATCCTCCAGGATCATAGGCCGTGGCCTGCACGCTTGCTGCCCCGTCCGCAAAGGCACGCGTATCCACCGGAAACACATACAATCCCGTTGCTGGATCCAGCGTAGCCTGGCGTGTCCCCAGGGAGGAAAGAACACCACCAAATGTGAGGTCCACACGATCCACACCAGATGCATCACTGGCCTGGACCCGCACCCAGAGGGTATCGCTCACATAAACATTGTCGTTGGGCGCAAGCACCGCCACGGTGGGGGCGGTGTTGTCAAAAGTGACTGTTCGTGAAGCCTGCGTCACCCGACCGGCACTGTCCTGCACCGTCATCAGAAGGGTATGCTGTCCATCGGCGTAATCTGCAGTATTGAAAATCACGGTAAAAGTGTCTCCGGCCACCCACTGGAAGGGAAGCGCAGGTCCTCCATCCACCTGGAGTGTCGGGGGATTCACGGAGGAGATCCCGTTTGCATCTGAGGCCAGGATGGAGACGCTCAGTGATCCTGCATGCACCGTTCCATCCTGAGGATCCAGCACCTGCAGGGTGGGGGCATGGTTGTCCACCCAGAAGGAAACCTGCGCGGAGGTGGAGGAAAGGCCAGCCTGATCGGTCACCGTCGCCTGCACCGTGGCAGGTCCATCGTTGAACAGCGCCGTGTTTAGCGTATAGGTATAGGTACCTGTCCCCGCGTCATAGAGGGCATTCACCGTACCCAGAGAGGCAAGTGTTCCGCCAAAAGTTAGCTGCACGCCGGAAAGACCAAGGTTGTCCTGTGCCTGCACCACAATGCTGGAAGAACCTGCAAGATAAGCACCTCCCTGGGGGGAAAGAACCGCGGCTGTGGGAGGGGTCTGATCGAAGGTGACCGTCAGGGTGTGGGTGGTCACATTCCCGGCGGAGTCCACCGCTGTATAAGTGATGGTATGAACCCCATCGTTGTAATTTGCTGTATTCAGGGTGGTTTCGTACCGTCCCGAGGTGGCGTTCCAATTCATCACCACCGGTGCATCCCCATCCACCGAGAGCGTGACCTCTTTGAGCGCAATGGCGTCATAGGCATTGACCGAAAACACCACGCTTCCGGTTACCGTCGCCCCGTCCAAAGGTGCATAGGGTCCCACGGTGGGTGGGGTGTTGTCCACGGTGAGCTGAACCGAATCTGTATCCGCAAGACTCTCGTTGTCCAGCCCAATCGCATACAGGGTGTACACCCCATCCGGGATCAGACGGGTGTCGTAGGTGTTGATGTAATTCCAGTCAATGGTTCCCTGGTTGTCCAGGGGATTCTGCAACCAGTTCTGAACCGTCCAGATGCCGCCTGTCGCATCCTCGAGAAACACCGTAAGCTGCTGGGTACCCGTGGTATTCACACGAAGAGGGAAGGTCCCGCTGATGTACCCCCCATTGGCGGGAGATACAATTTGAACCGTGGGCAGAAAGGCGATCTCCATTGTCCAGTCACGCCACTCATCCCAGCATCCTGCAGCACTCACGTTGGTCACCGTGGTGATCCACAGGCCGTTGGCACGCTGTCCCACCCAGGTGTTCGTGGGACCAGGGTTGTTGTTGGCACCGTCATTGTAGGAAAATGTCGTGGCATTGTGGGTCACATCCACGTTGAAGGAGCAGTTCTGACGCGTACTGATCCAGTGCACTGTGGCCGCCGGAATCCAGGAAACGTCCTGGATCCACAGACTCCGGTTGGCCAGATTCACACTATCGGTGTAGGACTGGCCCCCATTCAGCCAGACCCGCACCCGATAATTCGGGGTCTGGTAGTACCCGGCCATCAGGGGAACCACCAGTCCCAGCAACCATCCGACCTTTCTCATGCAGTACCTCCTTGTATCATGCGGGTTCCCAACCTTCATTTCAATTCAATATATACAAGATTTTTGCCACCGTCTTCCCAACCGGTCGGTCAGCCAACGATTTATTTTATATATACTCCACGGAACCTTCCAAGATCGTCAGAGGAAGGTGGATTCTTAACCCGGCATTAACGACTCAGGGAATATATCACTTTTGCATCATGGGTCCAGCGTGCACAAAAAGGTTACACCCGGCGTACCATTCCGCCGGCCCAGATGCGGACCCGTTCAATGCGGGTGGGGGTGCGATCCACCACCTCAAAGCGGAGCCGGCCAATCCGGAAGGACCGCCGGGAGGGGACTTCCCCAAGATGACGGAGGATCCA
>JALUJC010000307.1 GCA_027053375.1 Caldifarciminota bacterium | reverse complement strand
GCGGGATCAGATGAAGGGCCAGGGTATGAAGAAAACGCAGGGCGTGACGGACATGCCCTTTCAGATGCTCAGCTTCAAGGAAGGGGGTGGCTTCAGGAAAGGTGTACAGAATGGTGCGCTCTTCCGGGTTTATGTGAAGAACAGTGGGGAATATGGGAAGATCCCGGATATGCTCCAGGTGCTGGAGGGTGGTCTCCCAGAGAGAAGTATCATGAAAGACCTGGAGAACGGCATTCTGGATTTCTTCCGAAATCCAGGTGGCTTCGTACACAAAAAACTCCTTTTGCTGAGGGTGATAAAGCACATCACCCACCAGCACCTCCCCGTCGGGCAGGTGAATTTTCTCCATTTTCTCTTGCATTCCCACGTAGAATTATACGCTACGGGCTGCTGTCCGTCAAGAAATGAACCTTTCCGAAAATGTTTTCGTTGATGGTCCTCTGGCGCCCATGTATGATCTGCCCATGTCCGTGCGTTGCCCCAGCTGTCAGGAAGAGTGGCCGGATCGCATGCGCTTCTGTGGCCTGTGCGGGACGCCCCTGTCCACGCTTGAAAAGGAAGAAGAACGCAAGCCTGTCTCGGTGCTTTTTGTGGATCTGGTCGGGTTTACCCGTCTGTCCGAACACCGTGATGTGGAGGAGATTCAGTCTCTACTGGATCAGTTTTTCTCCCTGGTCAACGATACGGTAACCCGGTATGGCGGGCATGTGGACAAACTGATCGGGGACGCTGCACTGATCCTGTTCGGGGTTCCCAGAGCCATGGAAAATCACGCTTTTCAGGCGGTTCGTGCAGCACTGGAATTGAGAGAACGGGCACGAAACGCGGGATATGCCCTGCATCTGGGCATCCATTCCGGGGAGGTGCTTGTCACCCGTATGGGGACCGGGCAGGCCAGCGATTACACCGTGCTGGGCGACACGGTCAACGTAGCACAGCGGGTACAGAGCCTTTCCGAGGCCAATGAATTGCTGATTTCCGGTGTGACCTATGCTCTGGTGGAAGGTGCGGTAGACGCGACCTATCGGGGGGAGGTGCGGGTTCGAAACCGTGCCGAGCCGGTCCATCTATGGCAGGTGAACGGTGTCCGGCGGGGACCGTTTGTGCGAGGCTTGCGAACGAAACTGCCCTTTGTCGGGCGGCATGCAGAGCGGGAGCGTCTGCGATCGGTGCTGGCCCGCCGGGAGCAGGTGCTGGTGGCGGTGATTGGCGAAGCGGGGCTGGGGAAGAGCCGGCTGGTGGATGAAGCGCTGGGAGCAACCCCTGTTCGTGTGCTTTATGCCACACCCGACCGCCAGCCACTGGGAATGTTTTCCGGTGATGCGCAGGGTCATGCTGTTGCGCTCTGGCTGGAGGCGCATCCGGAAGGGGTGCTGCGCATCGAGGACCTGCACTGGTGTGATCCCCTTTCTCTTCAGGTGCTGGAACAGTTGATCAGCAGTCTGCCTGCCCCCCTGCGCGTGGTGGTGACCACCCGTCCGGAGGGGTTGCCTTTACTGGAGCGTCTGGAGGATGCGCTTGCTTTCCGCGGGGGCGAGTCGGTTCACCTTGCGCTGCACCCCCTGTCGCCGGCAGAAGTGGAGGAGTTGCTGGAGGGGCTGGATCTTCCTGCTGATCTCCGGGAACGTCTGGTGGACAGGGTGCAGGGAAACCCGCTGTTTCTTGAGGAGTTTTTGCTGGCACGGGAGACCGGCACGCTCCAGGAGATCCCGGAGCGTCTGGAGGGCCTGTTTGCCGCCCAGGTGGACGCGCTCCCTTCTGAGCTGAAAGAACGCCTGAAAACCCTCTCTGTTCTGGGCGCATCTTTCCCGCTCCGTCATCTTTCTCTGGTGGGGTTGACCCCGGACGACCCGGTGTTGCGGGCACTTTTCCAGCAGGGGATGGTGCGTATGGAGGGGGATACCCTGAAGTTTCGCCATCCTCTGCTCCGCGATGTGGTCTGGCGCAGCATGCTGGTCCGCAAGCGCCGTGCTCTACACGCGGAAGTTCTCTCAAGGCTGGAGCACCAGGGCGGGTCTCCCCATGCCCTGACCCACCATGCCTATCAGGCCAGAATCTGGGAAAAGGTGGAATTTTATGGCCTTCGGGGTGCGCGTTATCTGCTGCGGGTGGGTGATCCTCGGGGCGCGCTGGAACTGGTGGATTGGGTGGAGGAGGCGATCCAGCAGACCGGAAACACAGCGGTCAGGATCCACATGCAGTTGCTCCGTGCCCGTGCCCTTCATGCCGTGGGAGATCGCCCGGGGGCGCGGGAAATTCTGGACGCCCTTGTTCAGAATGTGACCCGCAAACATCCGTTATATGAGGAGATCTGGCTGGAATGGGCGGAACTGCGGGGTGTGATGGGGGAGGCAGCGGAAACGCTGAAATACCTGGATGAGAAACTATCTCCACCACATCGCAACCCGGAACGGGTCACGCTGGTCAAAGCAGCCCTGCATGTGGAGGCTGGACAGTACGCAGAGGCAAAGGAGATCCTTTCCCACCTGTATGAAGACCTGGAGGAAGAGACCATCCAGGAAGATGTGGCCATTGAGCTGGCCCGTGTGCTGGTGCTTCAGATGGAACTGGAACGGCTGGAGAATCTGGTCCGAACGCTCCAGCCCCGGGCACAGAATCGCCCCCGGCTTGAGGCTTACCTGACGCACTGGATGGCTGTGGGACGTCGACTCCAGGGACGCCTGGAGGAAGCGCGTGCACTGCATGAACGGGCACTTGAGATCGTGAGAGAACGGGGACTGCGGGAATCCTGGCCGGTGTTCCTGCTGGAATACGCACGGTTGCTCCAGCGCGTGGGGGAGCTGGATCAGGCCGAACGGATGCTGGTGCGGGTGCGGACCCTGTCACGGCGCTACGGGGATCTCAAAACCGCCCTGAATGCCGGCATGGATCAGGCGCAGTGGCTGATTCAGCAGAAACGCCTGGAGGAAGCGGTTCACCGATTTCAGGAGGTCCTGAGAGAAGCCGAGGACCAGGGGGATCGCCATTCTATGGTGCGAATTTTTCACAACCTGGGGGCTTTGTGGCTGCTGTATCTGGGGAATGTCCCCCGTGCGCAGGAGGTGCTGGAGCGGTGTCTGAATATGCCTGAAGTGAAGGATGAGGCCGTGGTTCTTCATGTGAGCCGTTTGCTGAGGGGTGTGATCCGAATGCTTTATGGTGAACCTCCCGCGATCCCGGAGGAAACACGCGTATGGCTGTCCCGGATTCCTTCCCGTGTGGTGCAGACCCTGGCCCACTGGTTTCCTGAACTGGGGATCCCGGTGGAATCTTCTGCACCCTCCTTCCCGGATCCCCTCACCCCGGAAACCTTCGGGGTCTGGCTGGAGCAACTGATCCGGGAAGGACCTCACCAGCTGCTGCGTCTGGCGCTCTGGCGGGCGGAAATTCTGGATCCGGAAGCGCGGGAAGCCTATCGGGCGGAGTATCGGGAACGCCTGCGCAGTGAGGAGCTCCCCGCGTCCTATCTGGCTGCCCTGCCTTTTCGGATGTAGGACGTCAGGACCCCGGAGAGACCCTCCGTGTTTTTCCTGCTCCCGAACGCTGTTTTCTTCCGGTGTTACGGGGAGAGTGCGGGGACCTTGAAACGGGTACGATGTCCCTTACGGGTTTCCAACTCCAGCACGAAAACCCCGGCACGGGGGTAGGGAATGAGGGTGTGGCTCCCCCACTTTTGAAGAACACGCCCGGCAAGGTCCCGCACCACCACCCGTCGGACACCCTCCGGCGTGGAAAGTTTCCAGTGGGTGGGCATCGCCTGAATACGAACCTTTCCCCATCGCCTCGGGACCACGATCTGTTCCTGACGAAGCAGGGCCACATTGTCCAGGACAATGCTGGTGGTCACGGTCTGGCTCTGGGCTTTTTTGGCACGTTTGGCCGGGACCAGGGTACGGTACACCGAGTCCTTGATGATTCCGCAGGTGGGGCTCATCCAGATAAACCGGTCGTGTTGCAGGTGCATCAGGCTCCCGTCCCACATGTACACTGTATCGTCCAGCAGGATGTGGTATTTGATGGGTTGAAAGGCTGCATCACAGAAGAAGGGTACCCCCATGCTGGTGTCCACCCCCTCGTCGATCAGCCAGATGGTGGAATACAGAGAGTCAGGGATCAGCGTGTCGGCGGTCTGGGCATCATACAACCCGTAAGGATCCAGCTGGAGACGGATCAGGGAGGTTTGCTGCTGCATGTAAGGGGCAAGATCATAGATCGCGGGTGGAGCGGGCGTGGGTACGGTGTCACTGCTGATGGGGAAATCATACGTGAAGTCCACGGTGTTCACGTCCAGAAAGGGAAAGGTGAAAACGTACAGGCCTGCCGGAAGGAGTGTGTCGTTCCCGGGTGGATAGGAAAAGGCCTGATGGCCCAGAAAGGAGAAGTTGTACCCCATGAACCCGCTGGTGTCCTGCCGGTAGATGTCCATCAACCAGCGGTTCTGGAAGGCGGAATCGGGATAAACGTTGTACGTGTAGGTCACGGGACCGTCGTAAAACGTGTTCAGTCCCACATTCACGGTGCTCTGGCCGTGAAACTGGAATTGCCGGCCATCGGGCCAGAACAGCCCGTACCAGAACTCCACCACCGGATCCACCTGTGCATGCAGCGGTGCCAGGAAAGCGAGCCCCATCGCCAGCCTGACCAGTGTTCGCATGATCTCCTCCTTCTCGGTCCTTATGTATGGCTATTATACGCGACCTGGAAGGAATAGGGTGTGATGCAGATCGCACCCCGGGGAAAATTAAGGCTCGCACAAGTCGGCGCGCATCGCCGGGATGATGGTTTTTTGCTGTTCCCCTATACTGCTCAACATGCGTCGGCCGGGATCCTTCTGGAGCGTGTTGTACGGTCTGGGGTTTCTTGGCGTGGGATGGCTGGCCTGGACAGGCTGGCCCTACTATCGACTCCCGATGCAGGCACGCGTTCACCATCCCCTTCACTGGACCTGGAAACCGGGAGGACAGGTGGGCCACCTCCTTGGCATTGTGGGGAGTACGATGATGGTGGTGATGCTTGCGTATTCTCTGCGCAAAAGGCTGCGCTGGATGCGGGGATGGGGAAGCCTCCGCCAGTGGCTCAACGTTCACATGTTTCTGGGGGTTTTCGGCCCGTTGCTGGTGGTGTTGCATTCCACCTTTCGGGTGCATGGCCTGGTAGCCCTGAGTTTCTGGTCCATGGTCCTGGTGGCGCTGTCCGGGATCCTGGGACGGTACCTGTATCTCCAGATCCCCAGAACGCGCCGGGGGGTGGCACGGTCGCGGGACGAACTGGTGCAGGAACTTCATGCACTGGAACAGAAAATCCTCCGGGAGCGGGATGTTGAACTCCCGAGGCTTGAGGCCATCCTTCACGAGCTCGCCCGTGTTCCTGACCCTGATCAGCCCGCATGGAAGGTTTTCCTTGGTCTTTTGTGGAATGATCTCCGGCGACCCTGGTGGGAACCCCGTGCCCTTGGCAATTTACTTGCGGAGGTTCCGGTGGAGAGACAAACGGAGGTGGCGGAGATGCTCCGGCAGGCGGCGACCCTTGAACGGAGAATTGCCCTGTTTGAACGGATGCAGGAACTGTTCCACTACTGGCACGTGTTTCATAAACCCTTTGCGGCGGTGATGTATCTCTTCATGGTGGTGCACGTGCTGGTGGCCCTGTGGACGGGGTATGGCTGGAGATGAAGAGGGGTGTTCGGTTCTCTGCGGCGGTTTTGCTTCTTTTTCTGCTCCCGGCGACCGCCCGGGCACAGCTTTCTCCGGGCCCGTTGCACAGGGTTCATGCGTCCCTGGAGGGCCCCCAGCAGTGTGCACGCTGTCATACGCCCCGGCGCGGTGTGGATCCGGAGGAGTGCCTTTCCTGCCATACCCTTCTTAAAGCAAGGATTCAGGCAGGGAAAGGGTTGCACGCATCCCCAGACCTTCGCCGGTGTGCGCGTTGCCATGTGGAGCATCAGGGACGCCGTTCGGAACTGATCTGGTGGGGGGAGCATGGGCAGACCGCCTTTGATCATGCCCGTACGGGATATCCCCTGAAGGGCAAGCATGCCGAGATTAAGGACTGCAGAAAGTGTCATCGTGCCGACTTTATCGCGGATCCTGCACCGCTGGAGAAAGCCCATAAGGATCTGAACCGAACCTTTCTGGGGTTGCAAACCGCCTGTGCTTCCTGTCACAGGGACCCCCACGGCGGGCAGTTTGGGAAGCGGGCATGTTCCACCTGCCATACCGAACGTGACTGGCACACCCCTGAACGGTTTCGTCATGACCGTACCCGTTTTCCCCTCACAGGGAAGCATCGTTCGGTGGCCTGCCGTAAGTGCCACAAAAAGGTGCAGGGGCGGGTGCGATTTGCACAGGTCCCCTTTGATCGATGTGACCGCTGTCACACCAGTCCGCACAAAAAGGATCTGGGTAAACCCTGCCGGGTCTGTCACACCCCCCGGGGCTGGCGCATAAAAAAGGGAACGTTTGATCATGATCGTACGGGATTTCCCCTGCGTGGCGCGCACGCTCAGGTGGCCTGTGTCTCCTGCCATCCCGCCAGACGCCCTGTGGCGCAAACCCCCACGGACTGTGCCTCCTGTCATCAGGATCCTCATCTGGGGCAGTTTGACCCCGGCCGATGTGATCGTTGCCACGGGGTGGCGTCCTTCAGAATCCCGCGCTTTTCCCTGAAGGACCATGACACCACCCGTTTCCCGCTGAAAGGCGCACACGGCGCGGTGCCCTGCAACCGGTGTCACGTTCCGGTTTCCCGGGATACGTTTGCGTTGTTAACGGGCCTGAAATCCCCCCAGATCCCGGACACCCTGCGCCCGGTGGTTTTTCGCTGGAAAGACCGCCGGTGTGCGATTTGTCATCCGGATCCCCATGGTGGGGAGTTTGCCAGGCGGTTCACAGACTGTGCGGACTGTCATACCGTGTCAGACTGGTCGGAGGTGAACTTTGATCACAATCGGGACGCGACGTTTGCCCTCAGGGGTGCGCACAGAACCGTGGCCTGCGCGGCCTGTCATACCCCTCTGCAGCGTACCCCCCGCCCCCGGCCCCTCCGGCTGGATGGGATTCCCACACGGTGCAGCGGCTGTCATGCCCGAAAAGGGGAGGGTGAATCATGAGCGTGGTCTGGGTATGTCTGGTGCTGGGGATGGCGCCGGTTCAAACCCGCCCCACACAGAATCCTCATCACAACCTGAGCCTTTCCTGCGATCGCTGCCACACAGAGACAGGCTGGCGTCCCCTGCGTCAGCCTCTGCTGTTTGATCACAGTGAGACCGGATTTGTGCTGGAGGGTGCGCATCAGGGGGTGGCATGTGTAC
>JALUJC010000306.1 GCA_027053375.1 Caldifarciminota bacterium | reverse complement strand
CATCCAGAAGCGTGTGATCCAGGTCCAGTGCCAGGACGGGGTACATAACCGGGAAGGATACAGCATCTCCAACGATCATTCCTGGCACAGTACATTGCGGTTTGAAGATCCAGGGCGTTTCCCGTAAGATATTGGAGAAAACACGCTTCAAACAGGAGGTTCCCCATGGGTCGGACCGTGGAGGTGCCGGAAATTGAAATGCAGGATACGGTACGTTTGCCCGCAAGGGAAACGGCCGTGATTGTGGTGGACATGCAGAACGATTTTGTGAAGGAGGGCGGAAAACTGGTGGTGCCGGATGCGGCATCCACCCTTCCAGCCATTCAGGCACTGCTTGAGAAAGCCCGAAAAGCTGACGTGGTGGTTTTCTATACCCAGGACACGCACCATCAGGGAGATCCAGAGTGGACCATCTGGGGTGAGCACTGCCGGGCGGGCACCTGGGGGCATGCCATCGTGGAAGAACTCTCCCCCCGGCCCGGAGACCGGATCATCCAGAAAGAACGCTACGACGGGTTTTATGGCACATCTCTGGATCATGATCTCCGGGTGCTCGGCATCCGGCATCTGGTCATCGTGGGAACGGTGGCCAACATCTGCGTGCTTCACACCGCCGGCAGTGCTGCCCTCCGGTATTACGACGTGGTGGTCCCCGTGGACGGGATCTCCGCGCTGACCCCCTTTGACATGGAAGCTGCCAAACGTCAGATCCACTTTTTGTATCGTGGAAAACTCACCACCGTGGAGGGAGTGATCTTCCAATGAATCACTGGACGGCACAGCGTGTACGAGAAGCCTTCCTTGAATTTTTCCGGGAGCGAGAGCACACCATCGTTCCCAGTTCTTCCCTGCTTCCTCCGGACCCCACCCTCCTCTTCACCAATGCAGGCATGAACCAGTTCAAGCCCTATTTCCTCCGTGAAGTTGACCCCCCGTTCCCCCGCGCCGCCACCGTTCAGAAGTGCATCCGCGCAGGAGGAAAACACAACGATCTGGACAACGTGGGCTTTACCCGCCGTCATCACACGTTTTTTGAAATGCTGGGCAACTTTTCTTTCGGTGATTACTTCAAAAGAGAAGCCATCCGTTTTGCCTGGGACCTCCTGACCGACGTGTTCGGGCTGGAGCCCGGCCGACTGTACGCCACTGTCTTTGAAGAAGACGATGAGGCGTACGCCATCTGGAGGGACGAGATCGGCCTGCCCGAAGCCCGGATTCTCCGGTTCGGGGCCAAAGACAACTTCTGGGAAATGGGGGACGTGGGTCCCTGCGGTCCTTCCTCAGAGATTCTGTATGACCTGGGAGAGGACGCGGACCCTTCCCAGAAGACTCCGTATGAAGAAGGGGAGCGGTTCCTGGAACTCTGGAACCTGGTTTTCATGCAGTACAACCGGAAATCGGATGGGACGCTTGAGGAACTCCCGGCGAAAAACATTGACACAGGGATGGGACTTGAACGTCTTCTTGCTGTCCTTCAGGGTGAACTCTCCAACTATCACACCGATCTGTTTCTCCCCATCATGGAGGAAGTAGCGAGAATCACGGGCGTACCCTATAACCGGGGAGAAGCCGGCGCCCCCCACCGGGTGATTGCCGATCATGTGAGGGCGCTGACCTTTGCCATCGCGGATGGGATCTATCCCTCAAACTTTGGTCGGGGGTATGTGCTGCGGCGGATCCTCCGGCGCGCGTATCGCTTTGGACAGCGCATTGGCGTGGAGGAACCCATCCTCTATCGTCTGGTCCCGGTGGTGGTGGACCTGATGGGCAAAGCCTATCCTGAATTGGTGGAACGCAAGGTGATGGTGCAACAGGTGATTCAGCAGGAAGAAGAACGGTTTATTCGCACCATCGCACGACACTGGGTGTTCCTGGAAGAGGCGCTTCAGGAAGCCACCCGAAGGGAACACCGCATTCTGGAGGGTTCGGTGTTTTTCCGTCTTTACGACACCTACGGCCTTCCCCTGGATCTCATTGAAGAACGCGCCGGCGAACTGGGGGTCCAGCTGGACTGGGAAGGCTTTGAAGCGGAAATGCAGGCCCAGCGGGAACGGGCACGCACCCGTAGCGCTTTTCAGATGGAACTTCCCGAATGGATCTTCGTGGATCCGGATTATCACGGCAGTCGTTTCGTGGGTTATGAAAACCTGCAACACTCTGCACGCCTGGTGAAACTGGGCCACAAAGGGGAGGATGTTTATCTGGTGCTGGACGAAACACCTTTCTATGCAGAAGGCGGCGGGCAGGTTGGCGATCCCGGCTGGATTGAAGGGGAAGGATGGCGGGTCCAGGTCCGGGATACCCGACGGGTGGGGATGGACATCGTTCATATCGGATCCCTGCTCCAGGGAAAACTGCCTGACGCGCCGGAAATGGTCCAGGCCATGGTGGATCCCCGGCACCGGGCAGGTGTACGGCGTGCCCATACCGGGACCCACCTGCTCCACGCAGCCCTGCGGGACATTCTGGGAGGACATGCCCGCCAGCAGGGATCCCTGGTGGCACCGGACCGCATTCGGTTTGACTTCTCCCACCCCTCTGCCCTTACGGAAGAAGAACTCCGGGAAATTGAAGATATGGTAAATGCGCACATCCGCGCCAACCTCCCGGTGAACATTCGCTGGATGTCTTACCGGGAAGCCCTCGCCAGTGGGGCCATGGCGCTTTTTGAGGAGAAGTATGGAGACGAAGTGCGGGTGGTCTCCATCGGGGACGTCTCACGGGAGCTCTGTGGCGGAACCCACGCACAGGCCACCGGGGATCTGGGCTGTTTCAAGATTCTGAAAGAAGAATCCGTGGCGGCGGGGATTCGCCGGATTGAGGCCTATGTGGGAGAACGGGCGCTGAGGTATGTTCGTGAACAGCTTCACCAGCTTCAGGAGACCGCCCATCTGCTGAAATGTGATCCGGCACAACTGGTGGCACGCACACAGCACCTTCTCCAGGACCATCACACCCTGGAAAAGCAATACCGCCGACTGCAGGATCGGTACACCACCCTCCTTGCAAGGGATCTGGGGGCAAAAGCCCGAAAACTGGATGGGCACCATCTCCTTGTTGAAGCTGTGGAGGATCTGGATCCCGACGGCATTCGGCGGCTCGCCGATGACCTGCTCTCCCGCCTTGATCCTGTGGTGCTCGTCCTGGCCGCACCACGACCAGATGGTCGGGTTTTTCTCCATGCCCGTGTAAGCAAACGCCTGACCGACCGCTTCCATGCCGGGAACCTGGTCCGGGAACTGGCCCACATGATGGGCGGAGGCGGGGGTGGATCTCCCATGAAAGCCGAAGGGGGCGGAGAGCACAGGGGAGATCTGCAGCAACTGCTCCGTTCTCTGGAAACGCGACTGAGAACGTAGGGTCCTGCCCCGAATCACCGCAGGAGGTGCGAAATGGGCAGATGGTGGTTTGCGGGTTTGATGTTGTTATCTCTTCCTGTATATCCGCAGGCACTGGTTCTGCAGGATACATTCCATTTCCCCGTCGAACCCACATTCTCCACTGGGGGTAGCGACGTCTGGGGATATGTGGATTCATCCGGAACAAAATACTGTCTGATGGGAACCCTCACGGGGGTCTCCGTGGTAGACATCACACATGGGGTGGTCATTCAGACGGTGTCTGGTCCCGTGTCTGGAGATGCATGGTTCCATCGGGATATTGAAACTTATGGACACTACGCCTATGTCGCATCTGAATTGCGGGGGAACCGGGAAGGCATCATGATTCTGGATCTTTCCACCCTCCCGGACAGCGTGCGCTATGTGGGATCGTACGTTTCCCCCACCGGTCTCGTGACCGCCCACAACCTGTTCGTGGATACATCCACCGGATACATGTACGTGGTTCGCACATTCCACGGCGTGGAGGTGGTCTCGCTGGCCAACCCGGAGCAACCCACGTCGCTGGGCCTTCTGCCCGATACAATTCCCTCCAATCTCGACGTCTCGCATGACGTGTTCGCTCGAAACGACACGGTTCTGGTGGCCGACGGTGAAAACGGGACCTTCTCCCTTTGGGATCTCTCCGATAAGCAAAACCCGGTACTGCTGCGGCGCATCACCGTCCCAGAGACCTCCTATAACCCTGCCCCATATGTGCATACAATCTGGATGACCGACTCGATCCCCATGGTCCTCGTCGGCAACGAGGATTATGGATATCGCACCCCCCTTAAAATGTACCGGTTGCTCCCTGGAGACAGCCTGGTGCTTCTCAATACTTACCAGGGGAGCTTTGCCATCCCACACAACGTCTACACGGTAGGTTCGCTCCTCTACATTGCGGGATACGAATATGGCGCTACGGTGGCTTCTTTCTCCCCGTCGGGTCAGGTCCAGGAACATGCCCGCTACGACACCTACCCTGCATCCGACGGCACATACTACGCCGGAGCATGGGGTGTATACGCGTTTCCGGACAGCACCGTGTGCATTTCCAATATGGAAGATGTCCTGTATGTGTTCAAATTTGACGCATCCATTTCGGTGAAAGAACACACAGCATACAGGACTTCTTTTTCTGCACATGCATCGGTGGTATGGACAGCTCAAACCCCACTGACCCTGCCCGTGCCACACCGTGGGCCATGGAAGGTCACCCTCCTGGATCCTCTCGGCCGTACGATATCTCTTCCAGCCCGATCCCTCACACCCCGTACAATCACGCTTCTCCCAATGTCGCTTCCTCCAGGACGTTACGGGATCCTCTTTCGTTCTTTGAATCAGAAGTACATCGTTTCCATGGTTGTCCTTGAACCTTAAACCCACAGCCACAAGGAAGAGTTTATGCGTGCTCTTCTCAGATTGGGTCTGTGGTTCGGGGCCCTCACGGTCCTCCATGCCCAGGGTCTGGTTGTACAGGACACTTTTCAATTCCCTGTGAATCCAACCTTTCATGGCGGAGGCACAGACGTCTGGGGCTATGTGGACAGCACTGGAACCCGGTACTGTCTGATGGGAACGTTGGAAGGAGTCGCAGTGGTGGATGTGACCAATCTGCAGTTCGTCCAGCTTGTGCAGGGTCCAACGCTGAATGACAACTGGTACCATCGGGACATTGAGACCTACGGGCATTACGCGTACGTGGCTCAGGAAAACACGGGATATCGGGAAGGTGTGATGATTCTCGACCTCTCCACCCTTCCCGACAGCGTACGGTATGTCGGTTCATACATTTCACCCGATGGAACCGTTAAATCCCATAACCTCTATATCGATACCGCAACCGGATACATGTACGTGGTGCGGGACCTTTCTGGACTGGAAATTGTTTCTCTGCAAAACCCGGAGCAGCCCCAGCATGTAGGATTTATGCCGTTTTCAGCCATCCACGATGTGTATGCCAGAAACGACACAGTCCTGGTGGCAGAAGAAGGCACAGGATATTTTTCCATGTGGGACCTCTCTGACAAACTGAATCCGGTTCTCCGTTTTCGAGAAATGGTCCCGGAAACAGGGTTCGGCAACCATATCGTGCATACCATCGGAATGGGGGATGGTATTCCCGTGGTGTTTGTCGGAAATGAGGACATGTTTGACCCTTCCCCATTAAAATTCTACCAGCTCTATCCCGGTGATTCTGTCGCACTCGCCGCAACGTTCTGGGGAGGAAACGCCATTGCACACAATGTATTCACACGAGGTTCTTTGCTGTACGTGGCTTTTTACACCTACGGTGCATCGGTGATAGACTACAGCAACCCCGGTCAACCTGTGGAACTTGCCCATTATGACACCTATCCCCCAAACGATGAAAACGGTATCGGAGGTGCCTGGGGAATCTATGCATTTTCCGATAGCACCGTATGTGTGGGAAACACGGATGATATTTTGTACGTATTTCGGTTTCAACCTGTTCCCGTTGAAGAACAGCATCCACGCATCCACCGTGTTCCTATTCTGCTGGGACAGCCACCCCATCTCCAGCTGGTGGGGCTAACCCCAGGCAGATTCCAAAGCGTCGTGCTTCTGGATGCCGCTGGCAGAATTCGACATATATGGCCGTTACGGAACCAAACAGAAGTTCGCCTTACCTGGCCCACCTCTCTTCCCGGAGGGATCTATCGTCTGGTCCTGCGAAACAATCAGAAAGGTACCTGGACGGTGCTCTGGTACGGAGGTGCACACTGATGCACCGTGGGCCCATTGTGTCCGGGGAGCGTCTCACCACCAGGCGGCGACAGATCATCCCTGCAGGTGAGGTGATGCTTGCCGATCCCGAACACGTGGAAAAGGCATTTCAGCGCGCATTCTCCTTTTCCCCGGCATTTCGAAAAACCCCCCTCTACGAACGAATTGAGATCCTTGAACGGGCCGTGGAACGGTTTGCGTCCCACGCCGATGAACTTGCCCGGCTGATCCACCAGGAAAACCACAAACCCCTTCCGCTGGCACAGAACGAAGCACAACGGGCGGTTGTGACGCTCAAGACCACGCTGGCGGAACTCTGGACCTGGCGAGAGGAGCACTTCCCCCTGGATCAGACACCGCTGGGGGCGGGACGCTGGGTGGTGGTCCGCCGGTTTCCACTGGGCCCTGTGCTTGCCATCACACCGTTTAACTATCCCCTCAACCTGCCCATGCACAAGGTGGCACCTGCCCTTGCCGTGGGCGCACCGGTCATCCTGAAGCCCGCCCCGCTGACCCCGCTCACCGCCATTCGTATGGTGGAGCTGTTTCTGGATGCAGGCGTTCCACCGGATGCGCTCCATGTGCTGCCCGTCACCAATGAGAAAGCAGCAGAAATGGTGCGGGATCCGCGCATTGCTGTGCTCTCTTTTACCGGAAGTGCTGCCGTGGGCTGGAAACTCAAACAGTCCACCAAAGCCCGTGTGGTGCTCCTGGAACTGGGGGGAAACGCAGGGGTGATTGTGGAACCTGACGCCGACCTTGCCTATGCGGCAAAACGCATTGCGACCGGAGCTTTCGCGTTTTCCGGCCAGGTGTGCATCTCGGTCCAGCGGATCTTTGTACATCGCACCATCCGGGATCCCTTTGTGGCGCATCTTGTTGAGGCACTGGAACAGCTGGAAGCCGGTCAATTGCTGTGCCCCCTGATTCATGAAAAGGCCACACAGCGGGTGGAAACATGGATCAAGGAGGCACTGAAACGAGGGGCCCGCAGGGTGTTTCAACGGGTATACACCGTGGAAGGAAAAGGCGTTCCCGTTCAGATTCTCGAAGGCGTGCCCCACGATCTGCCCCTGTGGAGCGAGGAGGTGTTCGGTCCGGTGGCCCTGCTGGAGACCTACGACCAGCTTGAAGAAGCCCTGCGTCTGGTGAACGAAAGCCAGTATGGCCTGCATGCCGGATTGT
>JALUJC010000305.1 GCA_027053375.1 Caldifarciminota bacterium | reverse complement strand
TCCCGTAACAGTGGGGGTGGGGTTCAGCACCGCCGAGTTGATCCTGTCCCCTGTGCCCATACGTTACACCGGGATTGCGGCACCGGATGTGCTGGTCCTGACCTCGGAAGATGGGATGCGACATGCGGGCGGTCGTGCGAAGCACATGCAAGAGGTGGGGGTCGTCTATCGGGATGAGACCCTGCCAGAGATGGATACCGCCGCGCAGCAAAAGGTGTATCCTTTCCGGAAGACCGCCGGGCCCCGGAATGCCATGCTTACAGCCCTGACCACGTTGTTGAAAGAGACCGGCCTCTTCCCTCTGGAACTTTTCCGGGAAGAGGTGCTGTCCAGCAAGCTCGGGGCTCGACTCCCGCTGGAGAAGATCGGACTGGGGTAATCAGGGGCTGCAGATCTTCCGGCTGGATTGGGCGTTCCCTCTGGTGAGAACAAGGAGGACGCCTGTCCCTCCCTGACAGTTTGCAGCCTGGAGGGTGAGGGACACCCCGGGAGAAAGATTCAGCGGCAGGCGTCCCTGGCTTCCTTCCAGTGTACAGGATCCCGTGCACGGATTGGGGTTCAGGGTGGGCGGTTCTCCGTAGAGCGCCAGAAATTGCTGGACCGCCATGCTTGCCTGACGGAGATCGGTTTCAACCAGGGCGCGGGATGTGGCATTTCGCGCCATCCGTGCCTGTTCCACCTCCTGCCCGGTGCGCCCCATCATCCACCAGACCAGAAAGGCGATGATCGCCAGCGCAAGCAGCAAACTGATTAGACCAGATCCGGAACGTGTGATGCTGCGCATGGTGGAAAGGTACACAACAACCCGGGGGCTGTCAAGGTTTTGTGGAGGGGCGTCCCGGCGTGGATTTCTTTTTTTACGGCAGTCCCTGGCCGGTATGCGCGGGAACCAGACGGCCAACCTTTACGCCCCGGCGAGCGATCAGACGATCACCCAGTGCTTTGACCTGAGGCGCAGGTCCCCGCATCAACACCACCTCCAGACAGTTGTGTTCGTCCAGGTGCACGTGGGTGCGTGCCAGCACCAGCTCGTGGTGTCGGTGTTCCTCCTCCACCAGGTGCTGGGGCAGGGCATAAAGGTGATGATCGTACACCAGCACCGCCACGGCGGAAACCTCTCTGTCCTCGCGGGCCCAGGTCTCCTCCACCACCAGCTGACGCACAAGGTCCCGGAACGCTTCGGAGCGGTTGGTGTATCCGTTGGCCTCCATCCAGCGCTCAAAGTGGGCAAGATGTTCGGGTTCCACGGACAGACAGAAGCGGACTTTGGTCATACGTGTCCTCCCTGAAGTTTCAGCGGCAGGTCCAGTCCATACCGCTGCAACAGGTTATGATCCTGAAGAAGTACCCGGGTGGGGCCGTCGGCCTGCAGATGCCCCTGTTCCAGCAGAAGGGTTCGTTCACACACATCCCATACGAAATCCAGATCATGGGTGGCCACCAGGAGTGTTCCGGGAAGTTCCCGGATATCCTGGATCAGTTGCTTGCGGGTGCGAGGGTCCAGCCCCGCAGTGGGTTCGTCCAGCAGCCATACCTCCGGTTTTCGGAGAAAAAGCGTAGCAAGGGCAAGGCGTTTTTTCAACCCCGGACTCAACGTGTGAATGGGACGGTCCATCCAGGGGGCGAGGCCAAACCGCTGAACCACCCTGTCCAGCACACTGGAATCCGTGCCGTTCGTGGCGGCACGCAGTTCTTCCTCCACCCGGGGATACAGAAGCTGGTCGTCAGGGTCCGGGAACAGAAACCCGATCTTTTTTCGCAATGTTCGGAACTTCTGTGGCTGGGGCTGTCCTGCGATGTGAACCGTACCCTTGTGGGGATGCAGCAATCCTGCAATGATCAACAGAAGCGTGGTTTTCCCTGCACCATTGGCCCCCACGATCCCCACGCGCTCGCCTTTGTGAATGTGAAGGGTCAGATCTTCCAGCACGAGCTGCTCGGACCCGTAGGTAAAATGGACATGTTCCAGTCTAATCACGGTTAGACTCCCTGAGACGGAGGGCATAGCCCATCTGCACCGAACGCGCATCCAGACGGAGCAACAGGCGCCCCAGGAACCCGCCATACCGGATGTGCACACGCCCGTTTTCTGAAAGCCGGTACGCACGAATCCCCCAGACAAGGCGGTCACGTAGCCTTCTCTGCTGGCGAAGGGCGATCAGGAGACCCAGGTGAAGAGGGTGGGGGAGGAAAGGAGGAATCGTGGCGGATGAAGAAACGCGTCCCGGAAGGGTGAGAAGGGAGATCCAGGTCAGACTGAGAAGGGAGCGGAGTAAGGGAAGTTCCGGGCTTGTCGGGTGTCTGTGCTCGAGCAGAAGGGGGAGGGTCAGAAGGGCCCAGAAAGGCAGAAGGTGAATGATCCGGTGCCTCCACGAACGGATCACGGTGCTGCCAAGAAGGGCTGGCAGGGCAAGCAATCGGAGCGTGGGCAGCGGGGCATAGAGGACCCCCACAAGTCCGGATCCAAGAAGAAGCAGACGTACAGCAACGGGCATCATGGTCCGGACAGGAAATGCACCGCGGTGGCCGTGATCAGACCTTCCAGGATGGCCACAGGTGCGGTGGCGCCCAGCATGATCCACAGGGTGGGATGCAGAGGCAGGGTACCCGATAGGGAAAGTTCCACAGTCGTGAACAGCGCACCTGTCAGGATGGCGAGCGTGGTCCCCAGAAAAACGCTGATCCTTCCCGGGTGAATCCGGACAAACGCAGCGGGGATAAGGGAACCCAGAATCCCGATGTTGAGCATGTTGGCGCCCCAGGTCAGGATCCCCCCATGACCAAAGAGCGCCTGGAGGAAGAGCCCCACACCGGAAAGAAAAACTGCCTGAGGAACCCCGAGCCACAGCGTGATCAGAGGAACCCCGGAGAGGTGAACGGAAGTCCCGCCGGGGATGGGAAAAGCGATCACCTCCAGGGTAAACAGAAGTGCACCCGCGAGCCCCAGCCGGGGGATTTCCTCCACGGAAAGCGCACGAAGCCTGTGGGTCCCCCAGCCCCATGCCAGTCCGCTTCCGACAAGGGTGCCCCCGGCGACACCCGGTGTGAGAAACCCGTCAGGAATGTGCATTCGTGGACCTCCCCCGCCAGTAGAACCAGGTTCCGGCAGAGCCCCAGAATACGGCCCACCCGATCAGGAGTTTTTGCCAGAGGAACCATGTATGCGTTTCAGACGGTGTCCGGGCGGTCGTATCCGAAGCGGTGGGGTGGTACACCACGCGTGCGCCATGCCCCGTTCCATCAAGAAAACGAAGGGTATACCGCGCATGGGCATCTGGAGGGATCCAGAGAAAACGACCCAGACTGTCGGTGATGGCAGAGTCCACCCTGTTCCCCGTGCTGTCCAGAATCTCTACATAAGCATAGGAGACCGGTGTGCCGTCCCCATAGACCACCTGATAACCCAGCACCGGGGAAAGGGGAATGGCTCGAACCAGATGACCCACCAGCATCATCCACAACATCGTGGGTGCCTCCCGGTTTGCGTATGACGAAATTTGGAAACGTATGATCATCATGCAGTGTACGTTCCATACTGTCAAACCCTGCCACGGATACGCATCCTTGTGCGAGAGGCCGTAGATGTGATGCGGGTTTACGTTTCCTGAACGGCCATCTATAATTGAGTGCATGCAGTGTCTGAAAAGTCTTTCCTCGCTCCGTTTTTCCATTCCCGGGATTCCGGAGGTCCGGATGCGGGAAAGCCCGAGATTTCGGGAAGAAGCGCTCTTTGAGTTCCGGGTGGGTTCTTCCGTGGTGCTGAAGGGCCTGGTCTTTGAGGGAAGAGGTCGCTATGTGCCCTGGATGGATCTGGACTTTTTCCCTCCTGAGGGATGGACACCTTCCGATTCGGACAGGCTGTTCCGTGCGATCGCTGCGTGCCTTCCTCCGGGCGGGCGTTTGATGGTGGGCTATGAGGAGCTTCCCCGGACCCTTCATGCGTTGCAGCGTGGGGTTCCCCCTGTGCTCACCCCGCTGGGGCGTTTGCTGTATCGTGCAGGGTTCACCTGGTTCCGGGACTGGTATATTCCTGAAGGGGGTGCCGAGGGAGGGCGCAAACTCCAGGCGCATAAACCCCTGAACCCTGAGGTGTGTGCGCATCACCTGCTTCGTCTGAAATATGAGATTCGGGATTTTTTGCTGCAGACCTCAGGTTTCTGGGCCACGACGGCCCGGGCATTTCTGCGCGCCCTGCCTCTGAACATCCGTCTCCAGGGGTTGTACGCTGTCACGGATGATGCCTATTTCCCGTCGGAAGAAGCCTGGATGGAGAAGACGGAGGCGGTGATGCGCGGTGGGGTGGATCTGTTTCAGTTTCGGACCAAAACCATGGACCGTGTGCGCCGGATACGCCTGGGGGAACGTTTGCGTGATCTTGCGGATCGGTATGCCGTGGAGTTTGTGGTGAACGATGATCCCGGGCTTGCCCGGATGCTGAAAGCAGATGGGGTGCATGTGGGAAAGGAGGATCCAGACTGGGTGCGGGTTCGGGAGATCCTGCCCGGTACAGCATATTTTGGCGTGTCATCCTACGATGACCTTGAACGAGCCCGAAAAGCACAGGAGGCCGGTGCGGCTTATGTCGCTTTCGGTGCGGTCTTCCACAGCCTGACCCGTCCCGATCATCCGGTACTGGAAGACTGGGGTTCCCTTCTCTGTCGGGCGAAAGATCTTCTTGATATTCCTGTCGGGGTGATCGGAGGGATCACGAAGGTGCGGCTCTCGCAACTGTTGCAAAAGGTGGTGCCCGAGATGGTGGCGGTCGTGTCTGCCCTGTTTAATGTTGCCGATCCCCAGCAGGCGGCAAAGGACATGAAGACCCGGCTCGTACGGTCCCAGATCAGGGAGGCATCGCCATGTTCAGAAGCATAAACAGACGGTATGTTCATGGTGGGATCGCGTTCCTTGGGTTTGCACTTCTTCTCGGAATACCCGTGAAGGATCTGCAGCCCCCTGCCCGGACGGTCCTGGCGAGCAGCTTTTTGATGGCCTATTTATGGATCACAGAGGCGCTCCCGATTCCTGTAACGTCCCTTTTTCCTCTGGTGTTGTTTCCTCTGCTTGGAGTCATGAAGGCAAGGGAGGCTTCGCTACCCTATGCGAATCCCAACATTTTTCTCTTCATCGGCGGGTTTTTTATCGCACGGGCCATGGAGGTGCACAACCTGCACCGCAGGATTGCGTTGAACCTCCTGAGATTCCTGGGGTTTCGGCCCCGGACCCTTGTGCTTTCCATGATGATCGCCACCGCCTTTCTGTCCATGTTCATCTCCAACACGGCCACCACGATGATGATGCTTCCGATCGTTCTGAGTATTCTCCATGGGGTGGATGACGAAAATTTTGCCCGTGCGCTGTTACTGGGGGTGGCTTATGCCGCTTCCATTGGAGGGGTTGGAACGTTGATCGGGACCCCTCCCAACCTGGTGCTGGCGGGGCAACTGCGGGAGATTTTTAACGTGGATCTGTCTTTTGTGGCCTGGCTGCGCACAGGTCTCCCCGTGGTGCTCCTTTTTCTCCCCTTCACGTGGTGGGTTCTAACGGGATGGTTGTTCCCCGTACAGAATCGGGAAAGCGAACGGGAACGCGCGATTATCCAGGAGGCATGGTCCCGGCTGGGGGCAATGCGAATGGAGGAAAAACAGGTCCTTGCGGTGTTTGTTTTTGTGGCAGTGCTCTGGGTTTTCCGGAAAGATCTCACGCTGGGATCCTGGACCCTGCCGGGATGGGCTCACCTGCTGGGGGTTCAGAAGACCGTTCACGACGCCACGGTGGCCATCCTGGGTGCCGTCCTTCTGTTTTTCCTGCCGGATCGGAAGGGGAACCCCCTGCTTTCCTGGGAAGAAGCCGTTCGGATCCCCTGGGGGATCGTACTGCTGTTTGGTGGTGGTTTTTCTCTTGCCCATGCCTTTCAGATATCCGGGCTTGCGCAGTGGATGGGGACGCGTCTTCATGGCCTGGGTGCCCTTCCCTATCCTGTGTTGATCCTGATGGTGGCCCTGTTTACCACGTTTCTTACCGAGCTGACCTCCAACACTGCCACCGCGACGGTGCTGCTTCCGATTCTTGCAGCCGTTGCGGAAGGCATTCACCAGCCTCCCCTTCCTGTGATGGTCGCCGCCACCCTGGCGGCATCCTTTGCGTTCATGCTCCCTGTGGCCACACCCCCCAATGCCATCGTCTTTGGAAGTGGCAGGTTGCGGGTGTCCGATATGGCCCGGACAGGCCTGGTTCTGAACATCGCGGGGTCGCTCCTGATCACCCTGGTTGTTGTGTTTTTCCGCCCGCTTGGTTGAAGAACAATTCTGTATCCTGTACACTTTCATAGACACCGCGGGTATGGGTGGATGTTCAAGGAGGTGGTTTCCAACGTCTCCATCTCCTATGTGCGTCTACGGCCCGCCTGATGAATAGGAGGTCTGTATGTTTCTTTCAAGTCTATGGCTGGCAGCGGTGATCGCTGCGACCCCCGGTACAGCAGGTCTGTGGGACCGGATTCCCGAGATTGCGGAGACCCGGCTGACCGTTCCCGGGGAACATCCGATGTATCGTGCACTGGAAGAGGCATGGAATCAGGGCGATCCTGTGAAGGTGCAGGAACTTCTCAAAGAAATGGATGCCCGTGGCATCACGCTGGAGGAGTACGGTCTGGGTTACCGGACGCCCAGACCCGTCCCGCGTGTGAATATCAATGGTGGGCCTGTTCCTGTATCTGACAGCCTGAATGTGCGTCAGGTGGAGCTGGTGAGGGACCCGGCGACGGGCGCACTGATTGCCTTTCTTGCGGCGGATACCAATGCAAATACCTCATCCTATCATGTGCTTACCCTTCTGTCCACGGATGGGGGCAATACCTGGATGGAGACCCAGGACTGGTCGGGTTCACTCCCTTACAAAATTCAGGCATTCCAGGCTGCACCGTCCGGTGTTTCCTATGCCTATGTGGTGGACATTTTTGGAACAGATTTTTCCAGGATGCGCCGCTATGATTTCAGCAATGGGGCTTATGACAGCAACTTTGGGAATGTGGCGGTGCTCACAGCGCCAGACACGCTGAAGGAACATGAAGCCTTTGCCAGCGGAACCGGTACGGTGGGATATTTCCTTTACCTCCACAGCAGTGGACAGGTGGAGTATCTCTATTCCTCCCTTTCCGCGCCTTCCTTTAACACCATTTCCACCGGGGTCACCAATGCGGATCATGGGCTTTCCGGCACCTTTGTGAGTGGTCAGATTGGACCGGTTCTGTTTGCCTACACCGATGCCACGGGCGACACGCTGTTCATTCGCTGGCGTACAGGCTCAGGTTACGGGGGAACCCACTATACCGGGAGTGTGATCAACAACATTCTTGAGACATCGGTGGCTGCCCGTGCGGATACGGTGCTTGTGGTTTTTGATACCTACGACACCACAAACAACGCACGTGTCCTTCGTTACCGGATTTCTTACGGAGACACCACCAGCTTTCTGTCCGGTACGGTCAGCACGGATTTCACCCACAGTCAGCGTTCACCGCGTGTGATTGAGGACAATGGAACCTTTGCGGTTTCCTGGATTTACTTTGGGGGTGTGGAGCCGGATTCTATCGTCTATCGCACCCGACCCGTTGGGACGCCCAGCTGGAGCGCGACGTGGACGTTTCCCTATGATTACCAGTTTACCAGAGATCATGCACTGGTGGCCATGGGGAGTGGTGTCTATGGGTTCCTGGCGGTGGATGATGGACAGGGCTCCCGAGCCATTTTTATGGCCTCCAGCTGGACGGATGTGATGGAGCCTGTACAGCCGAAGCCGGGACATCACGCGATCCTGCGCCGTGGGGTGGTGCGTGCTGGATCCCATATTTCCCTGAACCTTCCCTTTGAGGGACGGGTACGTGTCCTTTTGCTGGACGCAATGGGCCGTCAGCGGGACGTTCTCTTTGAAGGACGCACCACGGGGAGCCTCCAGGCAAATGCCCCGGGACGTGCGGGGGTCTATTTCCTCCGTGTGGAGCATGCAGGAGGCACCGTTTCGCAACGGATAATGGTGATTCGCTGACGAAACATACAGTGATCTGATCTGGCGGGGCGGCCCGGAGGGCCGCCCCGCGTTTTTCATGGTGTTCGAAGCATTTCCTGTATACTTCCCGTTGCCATGAAGGAGAAAAATCTGAAGGCCCTGGACCTGCCCGAGCTGGAGGCGCGTGTGTCCTCCTGGGGAGAACCGGCGTATCGGGCGCAGCAGATCTTTCGCTGGATCTGGAAACGTGGAGAAACCGACATTTCCCGGTTTACCGATCTTCCGCGCCATTTCCGGGAGCGGTTGATCCAGGAGGGGTACCATGTTTCTTCGCTCGCGCTTATTGAGGCCCTTCACAGCCGGGACGGGACGGTCAAATTTCTGTTTCGGACCGCATCCGGGCACGAGGTTGAGACGGTGTGGATTCCTGATGGTCATCGCCGCACAGTGTGTGTCTCCAGTCAGGTCGGGTGCGCGTTGAAATGCCGCTTCTGCGCCACGGGCCTCCTGGGGTTCAGGGCCAACCTCCCTGCCCATGAGATTGTGGATCAGGTGCTTCAGGCCTCGCTGTACATGAAAGAGCGAGCCACCAATGTGGTCCTGATGGGGATGGGCGAGCCCCTCCTGAACTGGGAGGCGGTTCGTACCGCCATGATCATGATGAATCGGGATCTGGGTCTGGCGCTGGGGGCCCGGCGCATCACCCTGTCCACGGTGGGAATTCCAGACCGTGTTCGGGCTTTTGCTTCCCTCAACAAACAGTTTCGTCTGGCATGGTCTCTACATGCAGCGATCCAGGAAAAGCGGGAGAAACTGATTCCCCTGGCCAGAACCTATCCTCTTCCCGAATTGCTGGAAGCCTTCTGGACTTACTACAAGGCCCACCGCCGGTGGGTCACCCTGGAATACCTTCATCTTCCGGGATTCAACGATCGGCGGGAAGATGTGGAAGCCCTGAGGCGCCTGGTCAGGAAACTTCCGAGCAAGGTCAATGTGATTCCCTTCAATCCTTCTCCCGGGTTGCCTTTTCGGGCTCCCGAAGCGTCGGAAACCCTGGCCTTTGTGGAACGCCTGCGGAAGGTTCTGCCCCATCCGGTGACCTACCGCGTGCCCCGCGGTCGGGATGTGTTTGGTGCCTGTGGACAGCTGGCGTTGCAACGACCCGGGGGATCCGATGCGCATTGATATTCTGACCCTGTTCCCCGAATATTTCGCGCCGATGATCCGGATGGGGCCTGTACGGGCGGCCATGGAAGCGGGTAGTCTGGAACTGTACGTGCACAACCTTGCCCATTTTGCAGACCACCCCAAGCAGGTGGACGATCTCCCCTATGGGGGAGGGGCGGGGATGGTGTTGCGTCCAGAACCGGTGGCGCGGGCGTTGCAGGCGCTTCCTGAAGGGTGGGTGGTCTATCTCTCCGCCCAGGGCGTTCCGTTGTGCCAGACCCGGGTGGAGATGCTGGCCAGAAAACCTCATCTGATTCTTCTTGCCGGGCGTTACAAGGGACTGGATGAGCGGGTGATTCAGCGGTATGTTCACCTGGAGATTTCGATCGGGGATTATGTGCTCTCCGGCGGCGAGCCTGCAGCACTGGTTCTTGTGGATGCGGTGGCCCGCCTTCTTCCCGGTGCACTGGGAGATCAGGCTTCTTCAGAAACCGATTCTTTCCAGTGGGGCATTCTGGGGCCCCCAGAATACACGCGACCCCTTGAGTTTGAAGGGATGCGTGTTCCTGAGATCCTGCGGAGTGGAAACCATGCCGCCATTGCACGCTGGCGGCGAAAGGAAGCGCTTCGCAAAACCCTGCTCCGACGCCCGGAACTGTTGCGAAAGATCCCTCTTTCCCGTGAGGATCGGCAGCTTCTTGACGAACTCCTCCGGGAGGAAGGGCTCAGGTAGACGCCGGACGAACGCGATCCCGGAGCTGGTGCACGGTCCGGTTCAGGGCAGGATCCCGGCGCATGCGCCTTTCCAGCGTCCGTATGTTGCTGAGCACGGTGGTGTGGTGACGGTCTCCCACCAGTTTCCCCACTTCCCGCAGCGTCATGTGGAGCTCATGGTGGAGGAGGTACATGGCCACCTGCCGGGCGGTCTGAATCTGGAGTCGCCGGCTTCGTCCCCGGATGGCTTTGAGAGAGACGCCGAAGGTCTCACACACGATGTTGAGTACATCCATTACATCCATGGTGCCTCCAAACTGTTCTTTGAGCAAACGATGCAGTTCTGCTTCCGAGGGGAATGCCCCGTGAAATCGAACCCACAGCGTGAGCTGATTGACCACCCCCGTGAGAGCACGGTAATCCGGGGGGACGTGACGTGCGATAAAGGAAGCAAGGGGATCGGAGAGCGGCAGCCCCTTCCGCTGGGAGAGATATTTAACAAAATCGCGGGCACTCCGAAAATCGGGCGGTTCCAGAGGAAGAATCAACCCCCCCTGCAGGCGAGAGAGAAGATCGGGGCGAAGCCGGAGTCGCTGGGGAGGCTGCTGGGAAGAGATGATCCACTGACGGGTGGCCAGGGTTTCTTCAAGGAGAGAGAGAAACTCTGCCTGAAACACTGGTTTTTCCACAAGAATGTCTACACCATCCAGGAAAAAGACCTGAAACGTGCGCAGTTCCTGACGGAATGCAGGAAGACGTTTGGATTTGAGTGCACCCAGGACCTCCTGGAGGAAGCGATCCCCTGTCCACATCCGAACCCGGATCCCCCGACGGGAGATATCATGAAGAAACGCCCGCGTGAGGGTGCTTTTTCCCGTCCCTGAAGGACCGTAAATCACGATGGGGTTGTACAGCGGTTTGCCGTTCCGCTCCAGAAGTCGGTGGTAAAGATCAAAGATCCATCGGTTTTGCTGGGTGGAGAGAAGCTTAACCAGGGCTTCGCTTGTGGACGAAGGGTTGGCATCTGGCGCACCCACCTGGAACACCACCTGGAGAGGGAATCCTGTAATTTCGTGGAGGATTTCCTCCATGATGGTTCGGAACTGCTCCTTCACTGTTCGGGCAAAGGTCTCATCAGGAACATGCAGAACCAGCCGGCCATCCTCAAGGATACCGGGTTGGATGGGCCGGATCCAGACCTGAAAGGAGCCAGGTTCCAGAACCTTTCCCAGATGGGTACGAAGTGCGCTCCACAGAGAGGCAGGATCGTGTTGCTTCGGATGGGTCGCGTGCATGTTCCCCTCCTTTCGGCGGGTGAGATTGTACGCACCCTCCACAGGGGTGTCAAGGGTCAAAAAATCCCCATCATTGCAGCATTTTTTTGCCTATTGACGGTTCGGTGTTCATCCCCGTAAATTGGACCCTATGCAAAACATCCCGCATCCCACCGTGAAGGAATCCGAATTCTCCCTGTTCACCCGACACATAGGGGTCATGGCCTGTTGCGATCGTCCGGGGGTGTACCCATGGTAACGCGATTGGATCGGTATCTGGTGCATCAGCATCTGGCTCCATTCCTGGGAAGTCTTTTTACCCTGACGCTCATCGTGTTGCTGGATCAGTTGATTGACCTTCTCGGTCTGGTTCTGAAGAAGGGGGTGTCTTTCGCTGTCATGCTGAAGGTCCTGGGACTCTCGCTGCCCTTTATCCTCACCATGACCGTGCCCATGGCTGTGCTGGGTGCAGTGCTGCTGGTCTTTGGACGGATGGCCCAGGATCATGAGATTCTTGCCCTGCGTGCGGCAGGGATCCGTCTGGATCGGGTCGCACAGAGTCCGCTCCTGGCAGCCCTGTTGCTTGCCATCGGGATGGCCTATTTCAACGATCAGATCCTTCCCGAAGCCAACCACCGTCTGAAGAACCTTCTGCTGGATATTCAGCAGAAGAAGCCTGCGTCCACCCTGAAGGCTGGAACGTTTGTACGGTTGCGTAATTTCAACATTTATGTGGATACGCTGGAAGAACGTACCCAGAGGGTTCGGGGAATTGTAATTCAGGAACGGCTCCCGACGGGTGAAGTGCGCCTGGTCCGAGCACGGAAAGGAACCTTTTCCAGCATCCCGGACAAAATGTTGATTCTGGATCTGGAGGACGGGAAGATCTATGAGGCTTCTCTACGGGAACCGGACCGCCTCAGGGAGGTGGCCTTTCGCCGGTATCGTGTGGAAATCCCCATGGACACCCGACTGATCCAGCGCCAGCGAAGTTACCGTTCCGATCGGGAGATGACCACCGGTATGATGTGGAAAGAGATTCAGGAGCAACAGAGAAGAGCGAACCTGACCCGAGATCCAGAGATCCAGCGGGCCTCCATGCGGCGCATTGCACAGCTCTGGGTGGAAATCCACAAAAAGTTCGCCTTTGCCTTTGCTGCGCCGGTGTTTGTGTTGCTCGGAATCCCGCTGGCCGTACGCACACGTCGGGGAGGATTTGGTACCGCCTTTGGGGTTTCCTTTTTTGTGTATGTGCTGTACTATTTAATGATTATTGCAGGAGAAGAGCTGGGTGATCGAATGATGATCCCCGCCTGGCTCGGGATGTGGGGTCCGAATATGCTGTTTTACGCTCTGGGGACCTGGATGCTCTGGCGTTATCGCTGAGTGGACGCATCCATCCGGAAAATGAATTTTAATCCCTCTCGCTGCGCATAGCGTGCAAGGAGTTCAGTATATCCCTCCAGGGGATAGCGATGGGTGATGATCGGTGTGGGATCCAGGCCATCTTCCATCAACGTGCGAACTTCCAGAAAGACGGACAGCGGCACGGAATGGGTTCCCACAACCTGCAGTTCCCGGTAATGGATCTCGTTGGCGTCCAGGTGAGGCGTTTCACGATAATAACTCGCGTAAAGGAGAAGCGTACCGCCGGGTTCCAGTCTCTCCATGGCCAGCTGGAGTGCGTCGGTGCTACCTGTGGCAAGAATGGCCAGGTCCACCCGTTGGGGAAGTTCCGGGGTGAGCCCGGAAAAACGCTGAGCGAAAGCCCGGCGCTGTTCGTGAGGATCCCAGCCCCACACATGGGTTTTCTCCCAGATTTCTTTCAGTGCGAGGCTGTGCAGCAGGCCCATGGGCCCCAGCCCCAGGATCAGGATACGGTGAGCCTCACGCACGCGCGCCCGGGTGAGTCCCCACACCACCGTGGCGAGCGGTTCCACCAGAAGGCGTCGTTCGGGGTCCTCTTCTGTGGTTCGAAACAGCACCTTCCCGGGAAGAACGAGCTTCTCTGCAAATCCACCGTGGCGATCGTAGCCCACGCTGATTTTTCGTTCACACTGATGGGTCATTCCGGCCTCGCACGCGGGGCATGTGTCGCAGGGAATAATGGGATAGACCACCACCGGCTCGCCCGGATCCAGCCTTTCGTCAGGATCATAGAGCACACGCGCAGCAATCTCATGTCCCGGGATGGTGCCAGAAGGCACGGGCTTGTAGCCCAGATAGATCTTCCAGTCTGAGGGGCAGAAGCCTGCCGCTTCCACCTGCAGAAGTACTTCATCTTCTCTGGGGTCAGGGATCGTCAGATCCTGGAGAACCCAGTCCCGGGGGGCACGGTGTACGAGTGCACGCATCGCTCAGGGAGACAGGGGGGCGTGGAGGTGGGTGTGGAGATATTCCAGGGCTGCGGTCTCGACGATGGATGCCAGCTGTTTGGAAGCCTGCACAGGGAGCCGAATATGGGGAAGGGAAATCCGGAGGAGTTCAAAGGTCCCCCGCTCATAGGCAAACCGGTCGTGTACATTCTGATCAGGCTGAATGCGTGCCAGTTCGATCACCAAATGGATCAGGCTCTTTCTGAGAAACTGCCGAATGCCATAGAGGGGAAGAAGGTTGACCACCCCGAGACCCCGGATCTCCACTGCAAACCGATAGGCTTCCAGACGAGTCCCCGATTGACCGCTGAGGGCACCTTCGGGATAGGCCACAACCTCCACCAGGTCATCCGCCACGAGACGGTGTCCCCGGCTGACCAGTTCCAGCGCACACTCGGTTTTGCCGATCCCGCTTTCCCCCATCAGAAGGATCCCGACCCCGAAAACATTGACCAGGGACGCATGCAGGAATGTGCGGGGAGAGAGGTGCCAGGAAAGATACCGGTGAAGTTCCCGAATGAAATGGGATTCCTCCCAGGGGGTGTAAAGGAGAGGAACGCGAAAAGAACGGGCAAGATCCTGTACACGGCGTGAGGGTGGGGTGGCGTGGACCCAGAAAACCGCTGTGGGTTTCTGGCGAAACAGCCGTCTGAGCGCCTGCCCGCGGTGGCGCGGGGAAAGCTGGTGGAGAAAGGCGACATCCAGTTCCCCCAGCACATAGGCCCGGTGGGGATGGATGGTCTGGTCGAACCCTGCCAGAAGATAGGAGGGATGCTCAATTTTTCGGTCGCGCAACACAAAGGATGCATCCAGAATTCTCCGGTTCATCAACCGGAGCCCCCACTCCTTCCCTTTCTCCTGAATCAGGTGTTCGAGGGTGATTTCCGCACTCAACGATGCCTGTCCTTCAGTTTCCCCTCGTATTTTTCAATGTGTCCCTTCATGATGTCTTTCAAACGATCGACCACCTCAAAGGGATCTTTTGCCTGGTCTACTGCCTTCAGCGTTTTTCCCTTCACGTGGACCAGGAATTCCCCGTGGTACTGTCCCCGTTCCTCCCAGAGGGTAAGCTGGGCGTCCACGATGTTCCGGGAATAACGGTCCAGCCCGGAAAGACGCTTATCCACGTAGGCTTTCAGACCTTCGGACAGGTCCATGTTCCTTCCGACGATCCGGATCTCCATCGTCTCGCTCCTCCCGTTGTTTGAGATACAATCGTGCTACACGAGAGGCCAGCCGGCGCACCCGTGCAATATACTGGGCCCGCTCGGTAGGCGAAATGGCCCCACGTGCATCCAGAAGGTTAAAGTAATGGGACAACTTCAGGACATGATCATACCCCGGGTACAGCAATTCCCTGTCAAGAAGCCGGTGGGCTTCAGATTCAAAGAAGGTGAAGAGTTCCTTCAGCTTTTCAACCGGGGCTTCTTCAAAGTTATACACGGAGAATTCCCTTTCAAACTGGCGGTAGACGTCTCCCCAGGTCACATGGTCATTCCACTGGATGTCAAAAATACTGTCTTTTCCCTGAACGAACATGGCGATCCGTTCAAGGCCATAGGTGATCTCCACGGAAGGGGGATCCAGATCCACCCCGCCCACCTGCTGAAAATAGGTAAACTGGGTGATCTCCAGTCCGTCCAGCCACACCTCCCAGCCCAGGCCCCATGCCCCCAGGGTCGGGGACTCCCAGTCATCCTCCACAAAGCGTACATCATGTTCTTCAATGGGGATCCCCAGTGATCTCAGGGAGTTCAGATACAGGTCCTGGACATTCTCCGGTGGGGGTTTGAGCACCACCTGAAACTGGTAGTACTGCTGGACGCGGTTGGGGTTCTCCGCATATCGCCCATCTTTCGGACGACGTGTGGGTTCCACATACGCCACCCGCCACGGGTCCGGTCCCAGGGCGCGAATAAAGGTGGCGGGGTTGAAGGTGGCTGCACCCACTTCAGAGTTGTAGGGCTGGAAAATCAGGCAACCCTGCTGGGCCCAGTAGTGCTGGAGCGCCAGGATCATATCCTGGAATGTGCGGATCTCACGGGAAGACGGAGCCGTACTCATGGGGTTTCGGTAAAAGTATGCTGTTCAAGTTCCCGGCTGCACACATGGCAGAGGTCGGTCCAGGGAATCATCTCCAGACGTGCATAGGGAATGGGATTACCACATCGCCTGCAGGTGCCATACGTGCCTTCTTTCATTCGGCGCAGCGCTTCGTCAATTTGCTGAAGTTCCTGCAGTTCCGTTCGTGAAAGCAACCGGAAAAGTTCTTCTGTGAGGCTGATGCTGGCCCAATCCTCCACATCGCGTGGATCACTCCAGTGTTGCCCGATCTGGTCGTCGGTCTGTAATTTGGCCTGAAGCCGGGAAAGGATCTCCTTCCGCGTTTCCAGAAGCTGCGCCTTCAGGGCTTCCTTCTGTTTCTGATTCATTCCCCCCTCCTTTCATACCCCCAGTGCTTCCGAAAATCGCTGAAGAACCTGACGGGCAATCACAATCCTCTGGATTTCAGAGGTCCCTTCGTAGATTTCCGTGATTTTCGCATCACGGTAATACCGTTCCACGTTGAATTCCCGGCTGTATCCCACCCCGCCATGGATCTGGATGGCTTTCTGGGTGATCCAGACAGCGGATTCGGCAGCAAAGAGTTTGGCAATAGAAGCCTCCCGGGTGAACCTCCGGGGTTCCCCTCTCTTCAGAAACTGGTCTTTTAGCCAGGCTGCCTGGAGTGTAAGCAACCGCGTGGCCTCCAGACGCATGCTCATGTCGGCAAGATAAAACTGGATGGCCTGAAATTGCGCGATTTTCTGACCGAAAGCCTCCCGTTCCAGCGCATAGCGGGCGGCTTCTTCATAGGCGGCTTCTGCGATGCCCCATGCCTGAGCAGCAATCCCGATTCGGCCGGCATCCAGGATTTGCATGGCAATCTTAAACCCCTGGCCTTCCTCGCCCAGCCGCTCGGAGGCATGGGCGCGGTAGTTGTCCAGGATCAATTCGCCACTGTGGGCAGCACGGATCCCCAGTTTTTTCTCGGGCCTGCCCCGGCTGATCCCTTCCCGGGAGGTGTCCACAATAAACGCGGTGATGCCCCTGTGCTTTTTCTCCCTGTCCGTCACTGCAAACACAATGATATAGTCGGCATGGGGACCATTGGTCACCCAGGCTTTCCGTCCGTTCAGGATGTAATGATCTCCGTCCCGGACGGCGGTGGTGAGGAGATTGGAAGCGTCTGAGCCCGCCTGGGGTTCTGTGAGGGAATAGGCGCCCAGGGCTTTTCCGGAGGCGATTGGTTTGAGAAACCGCTCCTTCTGTTCCTCTGTTCCGAAACGCCACAGTCCATAGGCCACCAGCGAGTTCTGTACGGACATGATCACCGCGTGGGATGCGCAGACGCGGGCGATTTCTTTCAGTGCCAGCACATACGCCACCGGATCGGCTCCGGCACCCCCGTAAGTTTCCGGAATTTCAATCCCCATGAGACCCAGTTCTCCCATTTTCTTCACGGTCTCAAAGGGAAAGGACTCTTCTTCGTCTATTTGCTTGGCAATGGGGGCGATCTCCCGTTGCGCGAATTCCCGGGCCATTTCCTGGATCATGCGCTGTTCTTCGGTAAGCCGGAAATCCATCTTCACGCCTCCCCGAGGACCAGGCGGGTCACAAATTCGATGCCCTCGTCAAGGTGACGTTTCCCGAGTGTCTCCACTTTCTCCAGAGATTTTTTCATCTCTTCCCGTCGTTTTTCAGCGGTGGCTTCCAGTTCCCGCCGGGTTCGTTCAAGATAGGCTGCGGCAGCTTCCTGGGCGTCTTCTCGTGCCTTTTCCAGGAGCGCGCGGGCTTCTTCTTCTGCTTCTCGGAGGATGTTCTGTGCTTTCGCACGTGCTTCTTCCAGCGCCTGAAGGGTTTTCTCTTCCCCTTCCAGCAATTCGGGGATCAGCGTGGGTTCCACGAAGTCAAATTCCGGGTGCATGCTCATGGATTATTCCTCCCAATTCAGTAGATCCCGGGGATCCCACACCTCCACCTTCACATCCTTGAACGAGGGAACATCAAACGTGAAATCCGGAGGAACCACCAGTGTAAGCACAAGCCGGTCAGGGTGGAGGTAGGTCCGGGCAGTTTCAAGAATTTCTTTCCTGGAATATCCCTGCATCAGGTCAATTTCTTTGATCCAGTAGTAATCAGGAAGCCCGTACAGCTGTTCATTGACGAGCGCCCCAAGGATCTGACCGTAGGTCTCGGTCTGGCGGGGGATGCTCCCTTCGTAAAAACTTTTGGCATCACGGAGTTCGTCCTCAGTGGGCCCCTCCTTCTGGAAGGATTTCATCACCTGGATGAGTTCCTGGATGGCATCGTTGGCTGTTTCCACTTTGGTTTGCATACCGGCCAGATAGTATCCAGGAAGCTTATAGCCGGGCATGAAATAACCATATACGCTGTAGGCATAGCCCATCTTGTTCCGGATAATGCGGAAAAAGCGGGAGGCGAATCCACCACCCCCGAGGATGTAATTCATCAGGCGGATCCTGGGATAGTCCGGATCCGTCCGGCGAACACCATAGTGACCCAGGGCCACAAATGCCTGGTTGACCTTCATGGGAACCAGCACCACACGGGGGCTGGTATGGGAGGGAAGGGGAGGAAGCGCACGGTGTTCCACCGAATCTCCTTTCCACGATCCCAGGGTTTTTTCGAGAAGATGCTTCAGTTCTTCCTGCGGAAGGTTCGTAACCACCGCCAGAAAGGCGTTCCTGGGAGAATAAAACATCCTGTGAAAGGCTTCCAGATCCTGGCGCGTGAGCGCACGGATGGAGGACGGTGTCCCCTCTTCCGGTCGGGCCAGAGGATGGTGGTCGTACAGAGCACGACGGAAAGCCTCATCCAGAACCTGGTCCGGATCGTTCAGGGACTCCTGGAGTGAGGAAATGATACGCTCTTTTAGTTTGCTGAGCTCGGAATCGGGGAAGGTGGGGTTCTGCAGCAAATCACTCGTAAGCTGGAGACCTTTTTCCAGTTGTGAGGTGAGGATATTCAGGGTGACCTGGGTGGTGTAGATTCCGGCATCCACCCCCAGTTGAGCCCCAAGAAATTCAATTTCCTCCGAGATTTCATCCGATGTGCGGTTTTTGGTCCCTTCGGTCAGCATCTCGGCTGTCAGGTTGGCAAGACCCCACTTCCCATCTGTCTCATCCCGTTTTCCTGCATACACAACCAGTCGGAGAACGGTGAGGGAGAGGTCGGTCTTTTGTGCATAGATCACCGGAAGCCCATTGGAAAGGGTGAACCGATGAATGGGGAAAGGTCCAGCGCTCATGGTCAGTACAGCAGCCATCCAGAATCCCTCCATGTCGTCTTCTCCCTTAGCGGCGAAAACGTTTCTGTGATGCTTCTTTCATCTTTTTCATAAAGGCGTTCATGTCCTTTGGGGGAACCGCGCGTAGAATCGCCACCGTTGCCTGATCCCGTAACAGGTACGTTTGGGCCACACGCTGGACATCCTCAAGCGAAACGGCCTGGATTTTCTTTGGCCATGCCAGCGCTGCTTCGGGGCGGTCCAGGATCGCCCAGGTTCCCACCAGCATCCCTTTGGAAACCACGGACTGGTAGCGACGGACAAAATTGGCCATGTTCCGGTTTTTGGCTTTTTCCAGTTCGCGTTCGGTGATCGGATGGTTCTGCAGATCTTCCAGGGCCTGGAACAGAAGAGATTCCGCCTCCTCAGGTGTGTGACCCTGTTGAACCGCAACCCAGAGCACGAAAAGCCCGGGATCCAGCTGTTGTTCCACCCACCCCTGAACATCAATCGCCACGGTCTTTTCTTTCACCAGATAGCGATAGAGACGGGAGCTTTTCCCATCGGTGAGCACATGGGCCAGCAGGGTCAGAGCGGGGAGATCGGGGTGTTTTCCCTCGGGAATATGGAAAGCCAGGGCCACATAACTGGCAAAACCTTCTCTTTTGAGTTCCACACGCCGGAGACCTTCCTGCTCTGGCTCACGGGTACGGACCGGAGGCGGGTCAGGTCTTCTGGGCAGTTTCCCGAAGGTGGCCTCCACAAGGGGGCGAACCTCTTCGGGGGTCACATCGCCAGAGACCACAAGAATCATGTTGTTGGGAACATAATAGGTGTGGAAATAACGTTCCACATCTTCCAGGGTGAGGTTTTCCAGGTCACTCATCCATCCAACCACAGGATGGTGGTAGGGGTGGGCGATGTACGCGGTGGCACGCAGGAGTTCGTACAGGGATCCTTCCGGGGAATTTTCCGTTCTCCAGCGGCGTTCTTCGCGTACCACATTGAGCTCAGACTCGAACTCCCGGAACACCGCGTTGGCCACACGATCGTATTCAATTTCCAGGATGTCCTTCAGTCGGGCCTTGGGAACCTCGGAGAAATAGGCGGTCTGATCCTCGGACGTGAACGCGTTGTCCATCCCACCCCAGCGCTGGATGGTCTGGGAGTATTCTTCGGATTTCATCTTGCGGGTACCTTTAAACATCATGTGTTCCAGCACATGGGAAATCCCCGTGATACCGTAGGATTCGTTCCGAGAACCCACCCGAAACCAGAGCTGTACGGACACCAGAGGGTTGGCGTGGTCTTCCACCACGGCAACCTGGAGTCCATTGGGCAGGGTAAAGGTGGTCAGGGGAAAATTCAGTTCAACGGCAGACCCAAGCGCAACCAGTGTCAAACTCATCCAGATGCCTCCCAATTTGCGCCTCCTTCTTGTGGAAATGCTGCGGAATTATACTTTTGTCCTGCAGGACTGTCAAACAGCGCCAGACGCCCTGAATGCACGTTCTGAAACCATTCTTGACGGATCGGGACACGCCCCCTACGCTTGGATGGGAGGGTCAGAGATTTCACGTTGAATCTACGAACGAAGGAGGAGGTTGCATGGCTGTCTATAAGAAGATCACCCTGGTGGGAACCAGTGAAAACACCATCGAGGAAGCAGTGGAACGTGCGCTGGAGCGCGCCTCCCGGACCATCCGAAACATCGGATGGTTTGAGGTGAAAGAGATCCGTGGGTCGGTGGCAGATGGCCGGTTGAAGGAATATCAGGTGGTGCTTGAGGTGGGGTTCCGGATCGAAGGCGATACCGATCTCGGGTAAGTCAGGAAAGGGAAAGACCGAGCTCCCGGGCTTTTTCCTGAAGAGGGCGTGGAAGTGTGAACAGAATGTTCTCTTCCCGCCCTTCAATCTCTTCTACGTGGGTGGCGCCATATGCCCGCAAACGGGCGATCACATCCTGAACCAGTTCTTCTGGCGTGGAAGCCCCTGCGGTGACCCCCACC
>JALUJC010000304.1 GCA_027053375.1 Caldifarciminota bacterium | reverse complement strand
AATTCATCCAGGCCCAGCCCATCCACCCCGATCTGATCCAGCGCGTGACGGGCAAGCTCCCCGGTGATCACCCCGTCCCCCCGGACCAGGGCATAGTCTCTGGCCCGTCGCAACAGACGGTTGGCGATTCGGGGGGTTCCTCTGGAACGACGTGCCAGTTCCCGGGCACCCGCTTCTTCCAGAGAAATCTGCAGGATCCCCGCGGAACGCCGGAGGATCTCATAGAGCTCTTCCTCCGTGTAATACTGAAGATGCTCCAGAATGCCAAAGCGGGAACGGAGGGCCGCGGTGAGCATACCGGGGCGGGTGGTCGCTCCGATCAGGGTAAACCGGGGAAGCGTCAGCCGCACCGACTGGGCATGGGGTCCCCGATCCAGCATAATGTCCAGGCGAAAATCTTCAATGGCGGCATACAGATACTCCTCCACAGAACGGGGAATGCGGTGGATCTCATCCACAAACAGGACATCCCGCTCATTCAACCGTGTCAGCAATCCTGCAAGATCCGCGGGTCGTTCCAGAACAGGACCGGACGTGACCACAATCTCCACACCAAGTTCATGGGCAATCAGATGTGCCAGGGTGGTCTTCCCCAGTCCAGGGGGACCGGTGAGCAAAATATGATCCAGCGCATCCCTGCGCATTTTGGCCGCACGCACATACACCTGGAGGTTCTCCACCACCCGTTCCTGGCCAATGAACTCACGGAAGGTTCGGGGACGGAGTGTCTGCTCCCATTCCTGTTCCTCTCGCTGGGGATGAGGATCACTCCACCGCTGTCCATCCGTCACCGCTTCACCTCCCGTTCAGCGTGCCGGCGGAGGGCAGCACGCAGCACCTCCTCATCGGTGGCTTCAGGCGTTGCGTTCAGCACATCCCGAACCAGCGTCCGGGCCTCGTTCGCCGAAAGCCCTAAACGGACAAGCGCCTCCACAAGATGTTCGCGGGGAAGTTGTCCGGAGGGAATCCAGCCTTCGGTAAGCTCGGTCAGGATACGCACGGCCCGTTTCTTTCCGATCCCGCTCACCCGGGTTAGAATGGACGGATCCCTGGTTTCAATCGCCTCCCGAAGATCCTCCAGCCCAAGCGACGCCAGGATCTGTAAGGCCGTCTGCGCCCCTACACCCGGAACCTTCAGCAACCTCCGGAAAACCTCTCTTTCTTCCGGACGTGCAAACCCGAAAAGCCGGGGGGGTTCCCCCTCCGGAACCACCATCTGGATCCAGAGACGGACCTGTTCCTTTCCCACCAGGGACTCTGTACGGGGGGTCAGGACCTCAAAACCAATCCCCCCTACCGCCACCACACAACGAAGCGCGCCCACCTCCACCAGCTGACCTTCCAGATAATCAAACACCCAGGGGGACCCCCTGTTTCAATGCATACGCAATGGCCACCGCCATGGCATCCGTGAGATCATGGGGAAGATCGCGAACCTGCTGCCCAAGGAGATGCTCCACCATGCGGGCCATCTGTGCCTTGGACGCACGGCCGAATCCCGTCAGGGCAGCTTTGACCCGTGTAGGGGAGAGTTCCTCCACAGAGAGTCCTTCCTCCCCGAATGCCACCAGCAGCACCCCACGAACCGCCCCCATTTTGAGTGCCGTCGCGGGGTTTCGGTGGAAGATCACCGCCTCCATCACGGCTGCATCCGGCGACCAGGCACGGGTGGCTTCCCGGGCTGCCTGATAGATCACCTGCAACCGCTCGGCCAGGGACGCCTCACGGGGAGGGCGAATCCAGCGATGCTGGATTCGCCTTGACGGAAGATCCAGAAGGACAAGGCCTGTGGCTCGAAGGGAGGGATCCACCCCCAGAATTCGCATGGATCACGCCTGGGCCAGGGCTTGCATGGTTTCTTCAGAAATATCAAAGTTGGAGAACACCTGCTGCACGTCGTCGTGATCTTCCAGGGCTTCCATAAGTTTCAGAACCCGTTCTGCATCCTTCCCCTCCACCTGTACGGTATTCTGAGGGATGCGAGTCAGTTCCGCGTGGGTGATGGACACCCCCGCAGCTTCCAGTGCCTGACGCACCGAAGAAAATGTGTCAGGGACCGTGCGGATTTCATAGGCATCGGGATGGGTGATCAGATCTTCAGCCCCGGCCTCCAGCACAATCTCCAGGAGGGTGTCCTCCTCCATGCCCTGGCGGTCCACAAAGATCACGCCCCGTTCTATAAACTTCC
>JALUJC010000303.1 GCA_027053375.1 Caldifarciminota bacterium | reverse complement strand
AGTGTAGGGAACGAACCCGCTGACCCCTTCATGCCGATACGCCCGTGCCTGCCACACCCATGCCCATGCGCGGGCGCTGTCCGGAGCATCCCGGTTCATCCGGTACGCCTCATCACCCAGCAACAGGGTGGCCGGCGCCGGCGTGGACATGGGCCACCAGAGATACTCCCCGATCATCAGGGGCTTGCGGTGATCCCAGGGAAGCAGGGATTCCGGGTGATAGGCCGCAAGTCGGGAATCGCGGCGATTCCAGCGGAAAGCCTCCCCGGGCCAGAGGCGGGGCGCTGGATGTTGATGGGGATAATGAAGCCCGATCACATCGGCCGCGCCCCCGGGATCGCCATCTCCTTCAAAATATACGGGCCGGGAAGGATCCAGGTCGTGCATGAAACGGATGATTTCCACCAGCCGCTGTTCCACCTCCCCTGTGCGGCTGTAGGGACCGTACACCTCATTGCCCAGGCTCCACATCACCACGGAAGGGTGGTTTCCGAGCGCCTCCACCATACGGCGCAGGTCCCGTCGGTAGGACGCCCAGAAGGTCTCCCTTTTCAACGCATACAGCCAGTCATCGTTCCACCATCCTGCCTCCGCCACCACCAGAATGCCCAGTTCATCCGCAAGATCATACCACGTTTTCGGCCAGACCCGGGTGTGGGTTCGTAAAATCTGTACATGCATCCTCTTCAGACGCAGCAGAACGTTCCGGATAGATAACGAATCCAGAGGTCGGGGTGGAGGTTGTCCTGCCGTTCCGCACAGAATAAGGGGTTTTCCGTTAAGCACAAAACGATCGCCCTGGACGGTGAAGGTACGGAATCCCACACGCAGCTCCCGTTGATCCTCGCCCAGAGTAAAACGCAGGAGATAGAGGCGGGGAGTATCCGGCCACCACGGAAGGGCATCCGGAACCGTGAGGTGCGCTTTCCACTGGTTTACACCTGGAACAAGTTGGAGTGTATCTTCCCGCTGCGCAAGTACCCGTTTTCGATCCAGTGTCAGGATCTCCGTACGTAGCACGCGGCGGATCCGTTGCGTGTGGGTATTTTCCACACGGAGGGTGAGTTCCAGGGTGGGCGGGTGAAGCCCTGTCGTCTGAAGAAAGACGTTCCTGATATGGACGGCAGGGGCCACTTCCAGCCACAGGGATCCATCCACACCCGTGACCCAGAATTTTCCTCCCCAGAGGGTGGTCAACCGGTGCATAAGGAAACGATAGGATTTCCTGTGAATACGGAGCTGTTTCCTTCCCCAGAGTCGTTTTAATTGCCTCCATTCAGAAGGGGTAAGGGGAGGAGACAGGAGCGCCGTCCAGTGCTGTAAAAGAATCCAGACATCGTGTGTCCCGGGTGTTAGCCACCGGGAAAGATCCACATTCAGCGGCGTGGTCCCGCCTACCAGCTTTGCCACCCTCTTCCCATCCACCCAGATTTCCGGGGAATAGCGTGCACCGTCCAGATAAAGCCATACCCGTTGCCCCGGAAAACGATCCGGGACGGTGATCTGCCGGTACAACCAGAGGCGCTGACCGGGTTTGAGGATGCGAAGGGAAGGAATTTTCAGGTTTTTTTTCGGGATCACGGAAGGGGGAAAGGAATCACTGGAAACCCTCACAGCCCAGGGACCCTGGAGGGGAAGAATCAGGGTAGCGATGAGAAAAAACCACATCCTTTGATCATTGTACACACCCGGAAACCAACCATCAACCGTTCAATGAACCACGGAATTCGGGAAGGTCTGTGTCCGATTCCGCATCCTGTGGGCGTTTCCACTTGACGGGTACGTTGACACCCTGTAAAATACAGTACAGGGAACCGGACCTCCGCTGGAGGTCCCGAACAAGGAGGGTCACATGGCCAGGAAGGGACTCACGAAAAGCGACCTGGTGAAAGCCCTGGCAAAAGAAACGGGGCTCACCCTCAAACAGGCGAAGGCTGCCATTGATGCACTCTTCGCCACGGAACCCGGCAAAGGGATCATCGCGAAAGCGCTGGATGCCGGCAAGGTCGTGCGGATCCCCGGTTTCGGTGTGTTCTATACCCGGAAACGCGGTCCGCGCACCGGTCGGAACCCGGCCACCGGTGCCACCATCCGGATTCCGGCCGCCCACTATGCGGCATGCCGTCCCGGCAAGGGTCTGCGCGAGCGCGTGCGGAAATAAGTCGGTCCGGAAATAAACAAACCGGGAG
>JALUJC010000302.1 GCA_027053375.1 Caldifarciminota bacterium | reverse complement strand
TACACCGTGACCGATGCTTCCCCGGTGGGGGTGCATGGGCTGGAAGTGGTGGGTCCCGATCGGTATCGCTGGGTGGGAAGAGTCCCCGCCAGCTGTGCACAGGGTGAAGCGCTGGGTCAGGTGCGGCTTCCTTTTCGAGTGTTTGCCCCGGCCTTTTTTGTGAACGCTCTTCCCAACGGAGAGTTGACACCGTGAATCTTGCGCTCCTGCGTGCGGTGCTGATGGGGATCTGGGTCGCGGCGCTGGGGTTGCGCCCCCGCACGCTCAGCGGGATTCTTCGGGAGGTGCTGCTGGCCTTCACGCTGTTCCCGGGGCTGGTGCTGCTGACCCTGATGCCGGTGGGGATGTGGCGGTCCGGACACCGGTGGGCATTTCTCCTGGATCTGGGGGTATGGCTGAGCTGGGTGGCGCTGGTGGGCTGGGGCATGCACCGTGTGCTCCGCGGCCGGGGTCGGGTGCTGCGGGTTACCGTGCTGGGCCTGGCCCTGATGACGCTGATCATCAACGGAAGATGGGATCTTCCCCTTTCTTTGTTCCCGAAGAAACCGGAACCGGTCGCTTTGCACGCGCAGCGGGTGGTGTTCCGGGAATGGGGCGGGGAAGGGATCCGGCTGACCTACCGGTCCACCTGGTGGGTGCAGGTTGAACCCGACCCTCTGACGGTACAGCCGGCGGTGGTCTCCGGGGGAGATGTGGACACGATGTACCTTCTGGATGTGCCCGACACCCTGGTGCTGACCCCGGTGGGGCGCCAGGCACCCCTCCGGAACGTGTCCTTCCCTCCACTGGATCCTGGCGTGGATACCGTGTCCTTTTTCGTGCGGCAGGGGACCACACTGCGCTGGCGGATCGGCGTGCCTCTGGAAGTGTATCTGCCGACGCGGGTGGTACGACGCACCCCGTGGCGCAACACACTGGAACTTCCGGAGGAGACGGGGGACACGCTTCAAGCGGTGCTGTATCTTCCGGTGCCCGGGGAGTCTATGCTGTATCCGGTGTCGGTGCACGTCTCCTTCAGGGGCACCTGAGTTCGCAGAAGACCGTCATCGTAACCCCACCCATCATCCGCACGGGCCAGGGAGGTTTTTTTCAGAACAGGACCAAAGAAAAGAGAAGGCGGCGTGGGATCTCCCTCCCCGGGTGGAAGAAGTGGTCTGTGCACGATGAGACCCGAGCAGGAAGCCACCTGTCATGAACCCCGATCCCGGCTTTATGAACAACTGAAGCAGGGCCATCGGAAACCCCTGCAAATCCTTCGTGCGCTGACCATCCTGCGACAGATGGCGCTCCACCCCTCCCTTGTGCTGGAGGACTGTTCCGGCGGATCCGGAAAGATGGACGTGCTTCTTCCTGTGCGGGCGACGCTGGTACAACGGAACATCCCCACAGTACACGCTTCGTTGAAGGATCGATGACAGGGTTGTATACTTGAACCCCAGCGGTGCGCCGCTAGCTCAACTGGCAGAGCAGCGGATTCTTAATCCGCGGGTTCCAGGTTCGAGTCCTGGGCGGCGCACCATTCCGGTGAGGAAACCTTGAGGGGAGGTCGTGCCGACCGTTCTGTGGTTGCTGGCTGCGGTGCCCTACTGGATCCAGGGTGGATCTCCCGCGTTGATTGAGGCGCTTGGGGGCAGGGTCCGGACCTCCTCTTCCCTCACAGGTCTGATCAGTGCCTGGTGGAATCCCGCGGATCCAGCACTCCAGCATGTGGCGCTCCCCCTGGTGCCTGTGGCTCCTGTCGCCCGGCTGAAGGGATCCACCGACCCTCTTCCCCATACGCCCCGGGAAAAAGGGTTGCAGTATGACTACGGTGCCGCCCGCCATCCCCTGCAACAGCTGGACGTGATTCGTGCCCATGAGGCGGGGTACATTGGCGCGGGTGTTCCGGTGGTGATGCTGGATGCTGGTTTTGATTCCACCTTCCCCGCGACCCGACATCTCTGGGTGAACGGCCAGATTCAGGCCACCTATGATTTTGAGAGTGGAGATCATCTGGCCACACCCACAGGCATCTGGCCTTTTGCTGTGGATTCGGTGGTGTATGTACAGGATCTGGATGCCCTTTCCGGAGGAGCGGTGGTGTGGGCCTGGGCCCAGGAAGCCGATCTCTATAACCGGGGGACGGGGGGCTGGGTGCTGGCCCTTTCACGCTATACCCCCGGAGGATGGCGCGTTCCGCTTACGCTTCCGGGAAGCCGGAATGCCTATGCTCCCCGCCTGCAAAAACGCGCGGATACCCTCCGCGTGCTGGCGCTGGAACCCGGTGGGGTGCATGTGTGGTTGGTGGATACCGCATTTCAGGTCCTTCAGGATACCGCATGGTCTCTGAACGGGACCCTTTTGTTCCCCACCTTTCGCCTCAACGGTGACACGCTGACCCTGTGGATCTGGGTGGGAGGAGAGGGTTTGCGTCGCGTGCAGTGGAAGGAGTCCACCGGTGCGTTGCTGGAAAACGTTCTGGAGGTGGCGGAGTCCCGGTGGCCGCTCTGGGTGGCGCACCCGGGAGACTGGACCCTCTACCGGCTGGAGGATACCCTGCGTGTCCTGAGGGGCACGACACAGGTCTGGGCAGTGCCGGCGGTCCAGGCTGTGGCGGTGGTGGATGGGGAGACCCTTCGGGTGGTTTTGCGCGGAAGCACGGACGTGCGGTGGGTGGACCTTGTGCCGGGCAGCGGTGTGGTGCGGGATACCCTGCTGGGGATCCCTTCCACCGTGGTTCTCCTGGGGATACGGGCAACCGACGCCCGGCTGTATTTCCGGGACCTGGATCGGGTTCGGGCCATGGACCTGCGAACCGGACAGATCACCGATGTGCGGGTGGGCATGGCCGATCGGGTGGTTTTCCCCTCGGACACGCCCCTGTTCCGGATGCGAGGAGACCCGGATGTCTCCACGGAAGGGATCTCCGGACACGGCAACCGGATGCTCACACTGCTGGCCGGACAATGGGCCGGACAGTGGGTGGGGACCGCACCGGGGGTCGTGCTGTATCTGGCGCGAACCGAGCGCGCCAAAACCGATTTTGAGCACGTGCTGGAAGAGGATTTCTGGGTGGCCGGCATGGAGTGGGGACTCGCCCATGGGGCGAGGGTTCTGTCCAGTTCACTGGGATATGGTCGGGTCAGCCCCGCGTGGTACAGCCCCGGGGACCTGGATGGGCAGCGCCCGGTGTCTTCCCGTGCTGCGTCCCGGGCCCTTTCTCGGGGCATGCTGGTGGTGACCGCCATGGGCAACACCTCGCATCTTTCTGTCCCTGCACAGGGGGATACCTCGCTTCTGGCACCTGCGGATGCAAGAGGCATCCTGGCCATGGGCGGTGTGGACGACAGCGACCGTGTGGTGGCCATGCAGGGATTTGGCCCCACGGCAGACGGACGGATCAAACCTGAACTGCTGGCCCCCTATCAGGCCGAAGTTCCGGATACCGGTGGTTATGTGGTGATCACCCGGGGTACCTCTGTGGCCACCGCCCTGGCGGCAGGTGCGGTGGCGGTGGTGTGGCAGGCCCATCCGGACTGGGATGCCGCGCATTTGCGGGAGGTTCTTTTGCAAACAGCCCGGCAACCGGAGGGATACGCTTCCCCGAACCCCATCAGCGGATGGGGAATCCTGCAGGCATACCGTGCAATCCAGCAGGAACCTGCAACGGGGTCCAAGGTCTCCGCAGCCGTCCGGTTGCTGACCCCCTATCCCAACCCGTTCCGTGTGGGGAGCCATCGCCGGCTGGTGATCCCTTATGAGGCACGGGTCCCCGGGGTGGCAAGCCTGTGGATCTACCGGCTGGGAGGGGGGCGGGTGGCCCATTTCCCGCTCCAGGCCCTCACGGTGGGACGTGGTAAGATCATCTGGACCCCTCCTGCATCGCTGGGACGGGGTGTCTATCGGGTCGTGCTTCAGACTCCTGAAGGACGGGTGGCGAAAAGCTTTACGGTGGAGTGATGAAGGTTCTGGTTCTGACGGCATCCTATGGCCATGGACACCGCATGGCCGCCCGCGCCCTGGAAGATGCGCTGCGAACCCATGGGGTGGAAGTGGTCGTGGTGGATACGGTGTCCCTGTCCCGGGTTGAGAAGGTCTGGGCCTGGTTGTACGCCGAGCTGTCAGACTGGGGGCATTATCTCTGGCTGGGCATCTATGAAATGGGTCGCTCCGTGCCTGCATCGGTGCGATCCACGTGGGTGGGGCTTTTCCGGCGAAATCTCCTGAAGGTGGTCCGGGAAACCCGCCCGGATGTGGTGGTGTCCACTCACTTTCTGGGCGGAGATGTGATGACCTGGCTCAAACGTCACCGTCAGGGCAGATCGCCCCGGGTTCTCCAGATCATCACAGATTATGAACCTCATCCTGCCTGGTTGAGCCCGGGTGTGGATCTTTATGTGGCGCCCACCCACGCCACCCGCCTGGGATACATTCGGCTGGGCGCATCGCCCGATCAGATCGTGGATGCAGGGATTCCCCTCCGGAAGGAATTTGTGGAGATTCGGGTACAGGATCCACGGGATCTTCGTTCCAGGGTGGGGCTGGACCCCCATCGTTTTACGGTTCTGATGACCGCGGGGGCCATGGGGACCACCCCCATCGAGAAGTTCTTTCCCCTGCTGCACGCGCTTCGTGATCGAACCCAGTGGGTGGTGTTTGCCGGACGGAATCGTCGGTTACAGGAGAGGTTGAAGCAGGCCACCCGAAAGGCGGGCATGAAGGCCCATATTCTGGGATTTGTGGAACATCCGGCCCCGTGGGTTCAGATGAGCGATGTGGTGGTTTCTAAAGGGGGCGGGCTGACCGTTGCCGAATCGCTGGCCCTGGGGAAACCCCTGTTGCTGATCCACCCCATTCCCGGGCAGGAGCAGGGGAATGCACGGTTTATTCAACGGAGCGGTGCCGGGTACTATCTGAAAAAGAAAGAGGAACTGCCCCAGCTGATCGCCTATCTACTGGACAATCCCGACTGGTACGACCGACTGGCCTCACGTGCCCGCGCCCTGGGGCGGCCGGAAGCCACCCGTGCGGTGCTGGATGCGGTGCTCACCCCTTTATCGCGCTGAATGCACCCCCTGTGGATGCTGATCGCTTCCTGTCTGGTCCTCAATGAGGTGCTGCACAACCCTCAGGGACCGGAAAGCGGGGCAGGTTCTGCGGGGGATTGTCGGGAGTTTGTTGAACTTTACAATACCTGCGACACCGCGGTCTCCCTTCAGCATCTGACCCTTCAGGACAACGTGGAACGGGACACCCTTCTGCCCTGGCAGGATACCACCCTGCACGGCCTGCATCCGGGGGCCATCCTCGGCGCCACCACCCTGGCCCCGGGAGCCTTTGCGGTGGTGCTGGATCCGGAATACGCCACATCCCTGTGTGCGGCAAACCCCCTTCTGCCTCTTGCGCCGGGAACCGTGGTGCTCCGTCCCGGCGACACGGATCTCGGGAATGGCCTTTCCAGTACCGACACCCTTGGCCTGTATCGTGGAACGCAGCTCCTGGATCGGTTTCCCGGGGGCTGGCTGACCGGGGATGGCCATTCCATGGAGCGCTGGAATCCCTATGCAGGCGGAGGGGATCCCGGCAACTGGCACGAGAACCCGGTGGGGAGCACCCCGGGTGGACCCAACCGCACGACCCGACCCCTGGATCTGGGGGTGAGTGCCCGGGAGGGAACCGGGGATACGCTGTGGATGCTGGTCTGGAACGGGGGGTATCTGGATGCACAGGACGCGGTGGTGAGGTGGACCCGTACCGGCGCGGGAGAGGACTCTCTCCGCATACCCCCGCTACTCCCTGGCGATACCTTCCAGATCCCACTGATTGTTTCCATCCAGAGTGTGTTGCAGAAGATCCATGGTGTGGGTGCGCTTCCCGGGGATACCGTACCCGAGAACGATACGCTGGACCTGTACCGTGCCGGCACCCTCCAGGGGCTCCGCATCACCGAGGTGCTTCCCAATGGATCGGTGGAATGGGTGGAACTCTGGAACCACACCCCGGAGACCCTGCGCATCCGATCGGGTGTGCTGGAGGATGCCGCCGGGACCCGCGGTTTGCTGCCGGATACGGTGCTTCTTCCCGGTGCCTATGTGGTGCTGACCGGGGACACGGGCGCGTTTCGTGCCCAGTATGGGGATCTTTCTGTCTGGCAGGTGGAGGGATTTCCTGTTCTGAACAACCAGCGCGAAACACTGAGGCTGTTTCTGTCGGGCGTGATCCAGGACAGCGTGGCCTATCGTGCAGACCATCTTCCTGCGGAGCGTTCCCTTGAACGCTGGTCCGCTGCGGTGGACGCCTTTGATCCCGCCTCCTGGACGCCAAGTCAGGCCCCTTCGGGGTCCACCCCGGCGGCGCCCAACAGCGTGGAGCAGGGGGAACCTGTGCAGGAAGTTTCGCTCTGGGTCTCACGGAAAGTTTTTCGCCCGGAACGTGAACGATTGCGGATTCGGTATGCCCTTCCCCTGTCCGGTCCGGTTCTTCTCTCCCTGCGCATCTATGATGATCGGGGACGTCTCGTGCGCCGCCTGCGCGAAAATACCGTGACGGGTGCACGGGGTGAGGTTCTGTGGGATGGAACGGGAGAGGGAGGTCAGAGACTTCTCCCGGGACTGTATGTGGTGTGGCTGGAGGGGCGCGCGGGAGGGCGCCAGGTCCGTGTCAAACAGACGGTTGCCCTCTGGCACCGCTGAAGGCCCGTTTCCCCTGCCAGGATCCCCTTTCCCGGAGAATCTGTTCAATTTCCTGAATCACGCGGGTTTTTTCCAGCACCCATGCGGGGGCAACCAGTTCCTCCGGATGGGTTTCTCCTGTGAGTCGGTGCACCACGGTGGATGCCGGGAGTTCTTCCAGCAGCTGGGCCACCGCGCGGGTGTAGGTGCGCCGTGTCAGAAGGCGGATCTTTCCTCGCTCGTAGAGTTCCCGGATCGGTGCAGTGCGCGGGATGTACAGGGGGTGGAATTTGACGCCTTCCACCTGGAGGACGGCAAGAAGATGTACGCCCTCTCGCCAGTCTGCCGGGGTGTCCCCGGGGAGCCCCAGAATCAGGTGGGCACAGATTTTGATTCCGTGTGCATGGGCGCGAAGCACGGCGTCCACAAAAGCCGCCACGCCATGTCCGCGTACCACGCGCCGGAGGGTGGCGGGGTTGGCAGACTCCAGCCCCATATCCAGCCAGACGTCCATGCGGTCGCGGAACCGGGAGAGCACCTGGAGATGGGCATCGCTGAGCGTGTCCGGCCGGGAGCTTACGGAAAACCCCACCATATCCGGATCATCCTGCAGAATCCGGAGCAGTTCCTCCAGCCTTTCCGGATCCCCCCAGGTGTGGGTATACGCCTGGAAGTAGGCGAAGAATTTCCGGATCCCCCGGCGGGCATAGTGTGTTTTCCATGTG
>JALUJC010000301.1 GCA_027053375.1 Caldifarciminota bacterium | reverse complement strand
CCCGGGGCATGTGGGAGGTCCTTCGCCGTCATCCTGTGTTTTCCGCAAAGCGAAGACTCCAGGTGCTTGTGGGTCGGGGCAACAACGGGGGGGACGGGGTCGCGCTGGCACGGTACGCCCGGGAAGCGGGCATGGACGTGGAGATCTATCTGCTGGAAGACCCGGAAAAGTGCAGCGAGGATCTTCAGTTTCAGTTGCTCTGGTACGCCGAACACGGCGGGGGATGGCGAGAATTGCGCACTTTCGTCCCTGCACCGCATGCAATGGTGGTGGATGCGCTCTTTGGGACAGGATTTCACGGAGAACTCCCTCCACAGGTGCGGGAGGCACGCAAACGTCTGGAGCAGCGAGAGGATGTGTGGGTGGTGTCGGTGGACATCCCCTCGGGTGTCCATGGAGGCACGGGGGAAGCAGCGGAGGGTGCATTCCGTGCACATCTCACCCTGACACCGGGTGCGGAAAAACTGGGACACTGGCGCTATCCAGGTCGGTCATATCGGGGGGAACTTGTTACCATCCCCATTGGTATCCCGGGAGAGGTGCTGGAACGTTTCCCGCACCGGAGGGTGGAAGCGGTGGATGTGAGGCGGCAGCTCCCCAGCCGTCCAGGAGATGCCCATAAAGGACAGGTGGGTCGTGTGCTGGTTCTGACCGGCCGCCCTGGTTATGGTGGGGCGGTGATCCTGACCGCCATGGGTGCCCTCCGCGGGGGTGCAGGACTGGTGTATGTGGCGGTTCCAGGCGATCTGTACACAGCCGTGTTGCCCCGAATTCCCTCCGCCGTGGTCATGCCCATGCAGGGACGCACCTCCCTGACGGTACTGGATGTGCGTGAAGCGCTGGCCGCTTCACGTCCGGATGTGGTGGTGACAGGTCCCGGTCTTGGCCGTGATGCCGAGGCGGAACGCATGCTGGTCACACTTCTGGAGCATTACGATGGACCGGTGGTGCTGGATGCCGACGCGATCTATCATCTCGGACAGCATCCACACTGGCTGGAACATCTTCGGGATCGCGCGGTACTGACCCCCCATCCTGGCGAGTTTTCGTTTCTGACAGGAAAACGCACCGATGAAATCAATCAGCAGAGAGCTGATCTTCCGCAAATTTTCGCCCGCACCCATGGTGTGGTGCTTCTCCTGAAAGGAGCCCCCACAGTGACGGCAGTCCCGGAGGGAAGGGTGTACTGGAACCCCACCGGGAATCCCGGCATGGCCACAGGGGGGAGCGGCGATGTGCTTGCAGGTCTGATTGGCGCCCTTCTCGCCCAGGGCGTCTCCCGCCAGACGGCTGCCTGGATGGGGGCATATCTGCACGGTCTGGCCGGGGATCTTCTGGCGGAGCGTCTGACCCCCTATGCCCTGATTGCAGAAGATCTCCCGGAAGCGCTGGGAGAAGCCTTTCGGCGGATACAGGAGGCGGACCCATCTTTGCCCTGATTTTTCTCCTCTCTGTGCTGCCCATGGAGACCTACCTTCCTGCGGTGAGTGGGCCGGGAAATAAGCCTGAGGTCACCGTGGCAAGAAGTGGAGACTTTCTTTATGTGGGTTTTCCCGGTGCGCTTGCGGTCCTTTCCATCCCTTTCCGTGAAGTTCGTGCAGTGATTCCGGTTCCCGAACCTGTGTACCGTGTGACGGGCAGTCCCATGGGCACGGAAGCGTTCTGGGTGAGCAGGCGTGGTATGCTCTATCATACCCGATTTATGGAACGTCGAACACGCCGTATTGATCGTGTGTCGGGGGTCCGTTCCATGGCATGGAGTGCCAAGGGGATTGTGCTGGCAGGTCAGTCGGGGATCACCCTGCGCTCCTTTTCCGGCATTCCGGTCCATTCGACAGTTCCCGGGGATGCGATCTGGGCAGGGGATACCATGGAAGTCCGGAGGGATGATCCAGCCTGGACCTGGCTGCTGCCTTATGCGGACAGGAGTCCGATCCATGCCCGGGATGTTCAGGATCGCCTGGTCTGGATGTGGACCCGGGATGAAGGTTTGCTCTCTGTGGATCTGACCACGGGTTCCGTGGATCACTGGCCGTTGCCTGTTCTCTCCGGTGGCTCTCCGACAGTGTTGCTTCCCGATCGTAAAGCTGTGTGGGTCCTGATGGAAGGAGCGGTGGTGCGGGTGGCTGCATCCCCCAGAATGTCAGTGGAGACCTATCCCGATCGCTGGGAAACCGGGTGGAGAAGGGTACGGTTCCTGGA
>JALUJC010000300.1 GCA_027053375.1 Caldifarciminota bacterium | reverse complement strand
CGTTGTCCTTCTCCCCTTCAGCAAACCCGGCCTCGCCCTGGCCACCCGTCTGGCGGACATTCCCGTGCGGGTGGGTCCTCAAAGGCTGTACACCTGGCTGACCCTGACCCACCGGGTGTCTCTTCCCGCGGATGCCCCTCTGCACGAGATGGAACGGGCCCTTCGTCTGTATGAGGTCTGGCGGAAGAGACCCGTCCCCAATCCACCGGATCCCTGGATCCCTGTCTCCCCCACCATGCGCGCAAAAGCAGAGGAACTCTGGGAGGGTACGGATCCAGCCCGACGGGTGGTGGTTCATCCCCGAACAGGGGGGACCGCCCGGAGCTGGCCGGAAGATCGTTTCCGGGAACTCAGTCAGCAGTTGATTCATGAAGGCTTCCATGTGGTCTGGACAGGCAGCGGGCGAGATCGGCGCGAAGGGATCGCGCTTTATCGTACGGGGGTCCGGGATCTCCGCGGGAAACTCCCCATTCAGGATCTGATGGCGCTTCTGGCAGGTGCCCGGCTTGTGATTGCACCGGCCACAGGTCCTCTCCACCTGGCTGCTGCGCTGGGAACTCCCGTGCTGGGGCTGTACGATCCCACTCACCGGCATCACGTCCAGCGCTGGGCGCCCCGCGGAGCCCCCCATCGCATTCTTGGAATGGATGTGACCCGGCTTGAAGATCTGGACCTGGAATCCGTGCTTCAGACCGCCCTGGACATGCTTCAGACAGTCGGCGACCCTTGAGGAATCGGAAACGCCTCCTGGGCTTCTTCCCGATCCGCCCAGAACTGGATCCCACAGGCACGCAACAGTGCAAAGGGCGGTTCTCCTCCGATCAGCACAAACACATATTCTGCCGGAACCTCCACCTTCCCTGAAGGGGTGTCCAGTTCCACACGATCCAGAAAGATTCGCCGGACGGTGGAAGGCATCAGGGGGCGAACCCAGCCCTGCTGGATCAACGCCTGCAAACGTTCCACATTCTTTCGGCGCGCACGAACAATCTGCGTACGGCGATAGGAAAGCCAGACCTGATTTCTTCCCTCTCGGGCAAGCCCGATGGCCGCCTCCACCGCAGAATCCCCACCCCCCACCACCAGCAGGCGATGCCCCTCATAATCGCGGGCATCGATCAGCTTGTAGTGCACGTTAGGCAGATCCTCCCCGGGAACCCCCAGTTTCCTCGGCGTTCCACGTCTTCCCACCGCCAGCACCACCGTGCGGGTATGCAACCGTTCCCCTCCCTCCAGCAACACGTACAGGCCATCCTCCTCCCGCTGGAGGCCCGCGAATCGCGTGCCGAACCGGATGGCAAGCTCATGGGTTTCCACAATCTCCTGAAATATCGCCAGCAATTCCTCTTTGGTGTATTCCTCACGCGCCAGCCTTACCCGCGTACCCGGGATGGGCACGGGCTGGGTGAGCACCAGTTTCTTTCGTGGATAATGGAGGAGGCTACCCCCCAGGTCCGGTTCCTGTTCCACCACCAGGTAATTCAACCCCAGCGACCGTGCTGTAAGCGCCGCCGCAATGCCTGCAGGACCAGCACCCACGATCACCGTGTCCAGAAAAGCAGCCGGATACTGTTCCCGGCGTTCAACCAGCGCCCGCATCACCCGTTCTCCCTCCCGAAGGGCGTTGCGAATCAGGGCAAAACCCCGAATCTCCCCCGCCAGATAGACCCCGGGAACACTGGTTTCCCCTGCCTCATCGGTATACGGAATGTCATCCCGGCTGCGCACATCCCCGAGGCCCACCTGAATGGCGCCCACCGGACAGGCTTCCTCACAGCGGCCATGCCCCACACAGCGCAACCCGTTGATGACCACCGCACGTCCACCCACAAGCCCGAGCACATCTCCCTCAGGGCAGGCTTCCACGCAGGCACCGCACCCAATGCACTTCTCGGGATCAATGTAGGGGTACTGTGCCCGGGGACGGTGAATCCCAAGACGTCTCGCCTCGTGATAACGCTCCCGATCCCGCACACGTCGCCGGTGAAAAGACCAGGCATACGGGAGAACCAGCATCAGCACCACCACCAGACTCACCGCCCAGATCACCTCTCCACTCACCACCGGACCCCCAGTTCCATCTGAATCCATGTACCCTGCCGGTAGATGCCCTCCCAGGTCCACAGGGAACCGGTGAGGAAGGTCCCGCCAGGACCCTCCAGGTACACGCGCATCCAGGCAGCCGGCTCAAGCGTCCAGTCTGCATC
>JALUJC010000299.1 GCA_027053375.1 Caldifarciminota bacterium | reverse complement strand
ATATCAGAAACACCGGGTCAACCCCTTCTCCGGTTGCCTGCCGCTGCTGATTCAGCTCCCGGTGTTCTATGGTCTGTACCGTGTGCTTCAGGGATGGATTGAACTGCGGGGAGCCCCCTTCGTGCTGTGGGTTCAGGATCTCTCCACACCGGATCCCTACTATCTGCTTCCGGTGCTGATGGGCGCGGTCAGTCTGGCCAACACCCTGATTCAATCTCGAAACAACCCCCAATCCCGAAACATCGGGATTTTTATGGCGGTCTTTTTCACGTTTCTGTTTGCACGGTTCCCCGCCGGGATCGTGCTGTACTGGCTGGTGTACAACGTGTTCTCGGTGGTGGAACAGCTGTTGATCCAACGGACCCTGCGATTGCAAAAGGAGGGAGGCTGACATGCGCTATGTGGATGTGGAAGGAACGACGGTGGAGGAGGCTCTGCGGAAAGCCCTGGAAGAAACCGGCATCACACTGGAAGATGCCCGGTTTGAGGTGCTGCGGGATGGCCTCGGAGGGGAACCGGCAAAAATACGGCTCTATCTGGACACGGAAGAGCTGAACATTCTGGAGGAGATCCTGAGCCAGCTTCTGGAAAAGATGGGGAGTCGTCTGGTGGAAATGGAGGTTCGCAGCAAGGGCGACCGGTATTACGTCAACGTCACCACGCGCGGGTTTGACGCTGTGCTGATCGGTCCGCGTGGACGGACGCTGGAAGCGTTTCAGCTGATTGTGACCCAGATGCTGCGCCGACGGGGGGTGGAATTCCCCATCACCCTGGACATCGCTGGATATCTGGAACGGCGCCGGAAGTTCATTGCCAACAAAGCCCTTGCAGTGGCACGACGGGTTCAGGAAACGGGTCAGGAAATGCGCCTGGACCAGCTTTCTCCCCATGAACTGCGCATCGCCCAGCGTGCGCTCCGAAAAGTGAAAGGCGTGCGCTATTACCGCGTGGAAAGGGGGAAACAGGAAATTCTTGTGGTTGCCCCCCGAACCCAGGACAACACATGAGCGGAGCGCTTCTGGCGCTGGCCCTGATCACCGGATCTCGACCGGTGATCGTGGTGGCCACGCTGGATGACGTGATTGGACCTGCCTCTGCATCCTACATCCTGCGTACACATCAACAGGCCCTGACGTCCGGTGCCTCCCTCTATGTGCTTCAGCTGAACACGCCCGGGGGACTGATGGAATCCATGCGGAAAGTGGTGGAGACCTTTCTGAACAGTTCTCTCCCTGTGGCGGTCTATGTGGCACCTTCTGGTGCACGCGCCGCATCCGCAGGAACCTTTATCACCCTTTCCGCCCACATCGCCGCGATGGCGCCAGGAACACGGATCGGCGCCGCCCATCCGGTCTCCATGCAGGGTGGACAGATGGACTCGGTCATGGCCCGGAAAGTGACCAATGACGCGGTGGCCTATATTCGCTCCATTGCCCGATTGCGCCACCGCAATCCGCAGTGGGCAGAAGAAGCGGTGCGGGACGCCCGTTCTTCCGAAGCCGAAGAAGCTCTTCGCCTCGGTGTGGTGGATCTGATCGCCCCGAACCTTGAGGCCCTGCTGGACTCCCTTGACGGGCGGGTGGTGGAGGGGGACACCCTTCATCTCTCCCGTCCGCGGGTGGTGCGGATGCACCATCCTGGCATACGGGACCGTCTTCTGGGGATCCTGTCCAACCCCAACGTGGCCTATTTCCTTCTTGTGCTCGGGTTCTATGGTCTGCTTTTTGAGCTCTCCAATCCGGGAGCCATTTTCCCCGGTGTGTTCGGTGCCATCTCGCTCCTGCTTGCGTTCTATTCCTTCCAGATTCTTCCGGTCAACTACGCCGGTGTGGCGTTGATTCTCCTGGCCATGGGCTTCTTCCTGGCGGAAATCAAAGTCCCCTCCCACGGGGTGCTGACAGCGGGAGGGGTGCTGTCGTTCCTTCTGGGAAGCCTGTTGCTGTTTGACCGATCTGTTCCCTATCTCCGGATTTCCTGGACCAGCATTGGCCTGCTCCTGGGCGTTACACTTCTCTTCTTTTTCTTCGTGGTTGCAGCGGGTCTGGCCGCCCAGCGCAGGCCCGTCGTCAGCGGGAAAGAAGGCATGGTGGGAGAGGAAGGCGAAGCGGTCACGGAGATCACCCCACAGGGGGGAACGGTTCGCATCCGCGGTGAATACTGGAACGCCTGGAGCACATCCCCCATCCCCACCGGGACACGGGTGGTCGTGGAAGAGGTGGTCCGGATGAAACTCCG
>JALUJC010000298.1 GCA_027053375.1 Caldifarciminota bacterium | reverse complement strand
CCTCAGCGCGCTCCTACCCAAAAGCTCTCGCCAACACCAGCGACAGAATCCATTTCATGGTCATCCGCCCCTTTTGATCAGCCTTTCAGGATTTGCATGGCATCCACGTCCGGTGTTCCTTTCAGACGCACCAGATTCACGGCAAGCGCCAGACCGATGGCCACCTCTGCCGCTGCAAGTCCCAGAAGCAACAGCACAAAAGCCGGGCCCACGGCATCCGGACGAACGGATCGGTAGATCACCAGCAGGAAACTCACCGAATTCAGCATCAGTTCCAGACTCATCAGGATCACCAGCAGGTTCCGCCGAAAGAGCACACCCAGCAAACCCATGAAAAACAGGGTCACCGGCAGGACACTCAGGGTGAAAAACGTCATGCGTTTTCCTCCTTTCCACGGGCAAGCGCAAAAGAGGCAAGAAGTGCAACCAGGAGCAACACCGACAGAATCTCAAAGGGGATCAGCAGAGAACCGAAGAGCCCGGGAACCACGGCATCCGGCGAGAACAGGCGAGGTGTCCAGGTCAGAGAAGCAAGCGAAGAGCGAGAAAAAGCATAGATCGTGGCAAGGTACAGCGCGCCCACGGTCAGAATGGTCAGGTACCCCTTCAGAGAAAAATCATGATCCATCCAGGGCTGTCGAAGGTTGAGCAGCATCAGAATAAACAGAAACAGGGTCACAATGGCTCCGGCATACAGGATAATAAAGACAAATCCCAGAAAGGGCGACCCCAGAAGAATGAACAGCACCCCATAACTGAAAAAGGTCAGCAACAACCCCAGGGCCGCACGCAGGGGATTCCGTGCAAACACCACCGTGGCCGCTCCCACAAGCGCAAGCGCACCAAACAGGATCCAGAGTGTGTGCAGTGCGGTCATGATGTCTTCTCCCGAAGATGCTGGGCGTGCTCGCCTTCCAGAAATTCAATTTTCCGTGCCTCTCCATGATCCGGGTGGGGAATTCCCCGGAGATAGGCCTCATAGCGCAGGTGTTTTTGATAGGGTTCCATCACGGGGAGTTCCTCTTCCGGCAGTTCGCGGTAGAACCCGAGCCAGGTATGGCGTGGCGGGGTGGACGGGGGAACGGTGATGTCTTCCTTGTGAAGGATCATCTTGCGCCGGCTGTCCCGGGCCAGCTCAAAGATCGGGGTCATGATCAGCGCTTCCTCGGGACAGGCTTCCACGCAAAAGCCACAGAAAATGCAGCGTCCGGTATCGTAATCCCAGACCCGGGCGTAGCGTTCCCCATGGGAGACCGGCTGATCGGGATCGTTTTCCTCGGCAATGATAAAAATGGCCTCCGTGGGGCAGATGGCTGCACAGAGCATGCACCCCACACAGCGTTCCTTCCCGTCCGGGTGGCGCTGTAGATTCAGGAGCCAGCGGGCGCGTTTGGGAAGTTCCCGGCGTTCTTCGGGATACTGGATGGTAAAACGTCGCCGAAACAAATGGCGAAAAGTCACCCATAAACCCTGAAACAATGGCACAATTCGGCTCATGTGATTGGTCCTCCTTGTGGCTCCGGGATTATACGCCCGCACATGCAGACCATCAATGGCGCATGCAGCGTGTCTGCAAGGTCACCACTCCGGGAGAGGGGGAAATGCTCAGGGTACCGGCAACAGCCAGAGACTGAGCACCACCACCAGGGTGCCCAGGATTCCGTTGATCCCTTCAACAAAAAGCAGTTTCCGGGGATAGGTGGTCTGGATCCACATGTTCCAGAACCGGGGATACACGCGAACCGCCGCCAGGATTCCGCCCAGGATAAGAGCCACGCTGAAACGCGCTGGATCCGGGAACAGACGCCGGAGATACAGACAGGCACCGGTGAGCAGGTAAATCTCTATCTGCGTTCCCGCGAACATGTTCATAAGGTATTCCCGCTGGTTGCGCCAGACGCGCAATGCCGGAGAGCCTTCCGCTTCCCGGTAAAGCCGGGCGACCCCCGGGTTCATGTACAGCATGCCCACCACGACAAAATGGAGGAGTCCAGCCACCAGCCCCCACAGCAGGATGGGAATCCACATGCTGACCTCCCCCGTTCAAAACGCCTCCACCTCCCTGAGGGGCGGGAGCGGGATTAATAGAGGAACGGGATGAACATTTTCACCCGCTTTTTGTACGCTTCCCACCGGGGGCCGTATCGCGCGGCGGCCCACTGTTCATTCTTCGGGATGGCGTCCAGTCGGTACTGCACAAAATTCAGCACGGGCGCCACCCATCCCCACACACTTCCCCCGATCCACGCAAAGGAGAGATAGATCAGGAAATCCCCGAAATAATTGGGATGGCGGCACAGCGCCCAGAATCCGGTCTGGAGCAGTTTCCCTTCAGAATCCGCACGTGCTTTGAAGCGCTTTTTCTGAAAATCGCTCCCGAAATGGATCAGAGTTCCGATGGCATATACCAGCACCGCGATGCCGTCCTGCCAGCCCAGCGGCGTATGTCTCCTTGCAGCAAAATAAAAGGGGAGGCAATACCCCCATCCCACCGTATTCGTGAGCACAACGGGCAACAGGGATTTCTGAAAAGCGGATATCCCGGCATCCAGCTTGGGAATAGCCGTATGCCTGCTTTGAAATAGCAGCAACCAGTTCATGTGGGCAAGGTAAAGAAGGACCATGACCAGAAGGATGATGTGGCGCACGGTCAGCGGCGGAAAGGCAAGGATATACAGTCCCGCAACCGGCAACATGGTGTTGAATCCGATGGCAAACGCAACGTGCGTGCGGCGGGTGCGTCGCACACCCAGAAAACCGGCCAGCGCCATCATCTCAATGAGGATGGCGTTCCACAACCACACCTTCACGCCCGGATTCCTTTTATGAGAATATTCTAACAACCGATCATATCTTCCGAAATTGTGGAATGACGCATACGAATCGTCAAATCTGTGGTTCATCAACCCTTTCCCCGACCTCCCTGGTTTACGAACACCCGGGGAGCGGGAGAATCGGGGAACATATCTGCAGGGAGGCATGGACATTCCCGGTGGTGTTGTGTATCTTTTCCCCGAAAGAAGCGCAAGGAGGCGCCCATGAAGGTGATGCTTTTCTTTGATGGGAAAAACTTCTATAAAGGATTCCTCCATTTTGTACAGCAGCGGTCCCGCAATGAGCATTTTTTTATCCATTTCACACGGCTCGCCGAGTGGCTGGTGCAGCAGGTGGGCGGAACCAGCTTCCGGGGGGCCTATTATTACACAGCAACCGATCCGCAGGACCCTGAACAGCGGGGTGTGGAGAACTTTCTCAAAAGCCTGGAACTGGAACCCGGGTTTTTCGTGATCCGGCTTGAAAAACGCACCCGTTCCCTTTTCTGCCCGGAGTGCAACGCCCACATCCCCTATACGCAGGAGAAAGGAGTGGACACCCGTATGGTGGCCGACATGCTGCAACTGGCCGCTGTGCATGCCTATGACACGCTGGTTCTGATGAGCGGAGACGCCGATTTCACCCCTGCCGTGGAAGCCATTCACCGCCTGGGCAAAGTGGTGTACATCGCCACATGGGGGGAACATGGTCTCTCTCCTCAGCTTCGTTCCGCCGCCTTCAGCCACCTGGACCTGATCAAGGGGACCGAACTTTTTCTGCGCTCAGAAGAAGGAACGTTCATCTCCCGGGAAGAACCTGACCCCGAACGCTATCTTCCCACCTTTCTGGAAGCGCTGGAACGTGCAGAAAACCACTTCCAGCACGGGTATGTGGGTCTCTCCTTTTTTCTGAATCGCTGGAAGGATCCCTGGCTTCCCGAGGATCCCCAGCTGCGCCGCCTGCTTCTGGAACGTGCGGTTGAACGGGGGCTGGTGGAGATCTACGACGCACCGGAGACAGGGGACCGGGCGGTTCGCAGGGTGACACAGGAGAACCGTACACCGGATCTGAAGGAGGAGGGTAGATGAAGCGTACCCACGTGGTTTTTCCACGGGCGTTTCATTTTGGACCCGACGTGCTCTGGAAAATCCTCCCCACCCTGAATACCCTGGGCAACCGGGTGGGCATCGTGACCGGAAAACGCTGGGCACGAGAGAGCGGCGTGCTTCCCCGGGTGATCCAGACGCTGGAACAGGCGGGACTCCAGGTTTTCCTCGCGGAGGGCATTCCATCCAATCCGGATCGGGACGATGTGCACCGGATTCGCGACCTCTTTCAGGAGAACGTGGACTGGCTGCTGGCGCTTGGGGGAGGAAGTGTGATGGATGCCACCAAAGCCGCAGCCCTGGCGATGGCCTCCGGACGGGACATCTGGGATTATGTGTACGAACCCGGGAAATCTCTCCCACCCCTTCCACGGGAACTCCCACCGGTTGTGGCCGTTCCCACCGTCGCAGGGAGCGGATCCGAGTCCGATGGAGCCGCTGTTCTGAACCACCGGGAACAGAAACGGAAGCTTTTCCTGAGTTTTCCTGAACTGACCCCCCGGGTGGTGCTGATGGATCCTGTTCTTCACACCAGCCTGTCCCCCGAACAGACAGCGCTGGGGGCTGTGGACATCTTCTGTCAGTTCCTGGAACCGCTCACGATGTTTCAGGCTTCCTTTTCCCTCGCCGAGCGTATCAGCCTCCTTGCGCTGCAGGAGGTGATGGAACGATCCCGGGAGGTGTTGCGTTTCCCCGACCGCGTGGAACTGAGGGCAAGCCTGGCGCTCCTGTCCACCCTCTCCATGAACCGCTGGGGACGGATGGGCACAGGAGGCACCCTGTCCCTGCACTGGCTGGAACATGCCCTTTCCGGATACTACCCTGATATCGCCCATCCCCAGGGCCTGGCCTCCCTGCTGCCGGCCTATCTTGAGTACCAGACCCGGCAAAGACCAGAGATCTGGTCACCCCTTTCTCTTGCGCTCACAGGCACCCGGGACCCTGAGGCGCTGGTGCGCCATGTGATTCGGTGGCTGGAGGATCTGCGGGTCGCGCGTTCGCTCCGTGAACTGGGCGTGCAGGAGGCAGATCTGGAGCCGATGACGGAGCGTGCGCTGCAGGATTATGGATGGGACGAGGGTCGGATTCCGGGTCCCGCCCCCATGGATCGGGACGCCGTGCGGGCCATCTACCGCCGGGCGCTGGGAGGAGACGATTTCCCGGGGAACAGTTCCGGATGACGCCGGGCCAGGGAGACAAACCCTCCCCGTGCCACCACCACATGGTCATCCAGCGGAATATCCATCTCCCGCGCAAGATAGGCCACCCTGCGGGTCAGGGCAAGGTCCTCCCGTGAAGGTGTGGGATCCCCCGAGGGGTGGTTGTGAACCAGGATAAAGGACACTGCCGAGGAGAGCAGCGCGGGCCGGAGAATCTCACGGGGATGGGCCAATGATTCGTTGACGGTCCCCAGAGAGATCAACTCATCACGCACCAATTCCCTCCGGGTGTTGAGGTACAGACCACGGAGTTCTTCCTTGTCCATCCATTTCATGGGGTCCACATAACGGGCCACATCCTCCGGGGTAAACAGGGTCACCTGATCCCCCTGCTGGTGAATCCGATGAGAGAGCTCAAGCAGTGCAACGATCTGGGTTGCCGTGGCTTCCCCCACCCCCAGGGCCTGCCGGACTTCCTCTACGGAGGGGACGGTTCGCCGCCAGCGATACCGGCCAATCCGGTAGTGTCGCACCACCTCACAGGCCAGCTGCAGCACATCGCGCTTGCGTGTCCCCTTACCCAGAATGGCGGCCACCAGTTCCTGAGGAGACAGATGCTGCGGTCCCTCGCGTCGGATACGTTCCCGGGGACGCTGATCTTCAGGCAGGTCCCGTAGCCGTTTCTGACAGTCCATTGCGTACCAGCGAGAGGCTGATTGCCCAGTACAGCAGAACAATCACCTGTGACGCCACACACCACCGGCAGATGGCATGGATCACAAAGAGTTCCAGGGCTGTGAGGTACAGGGAAAACAACAGCGCCAGGGAGGAAAGCCCCACCATCCAGCGATCCAGACGGGCCGCAAGGTGGGGCCACTGAACGGTGGCAAAGGCCAGTGCGAACAGCAGTGCATACCCTCCCAGACCCCACAGGGGAACCGGGATGCCAAGGAACAGGGCATAGGGGCTGGTCTGCACCACCTCACATCCCGCACTTCCACCACAGGCCACAGACCCCACCAGCCCGAACTTGTAAAGGGTGAGGTACAGAGAAATCACCCCACCTCCCAGTGCAAGAAGGGCCAGAATCATCCGGCGGATCATGAACCCGAGAGCATCTCGTCCAGAAGTGCCTGAAAGCGTTCCAGGGGCATGGCCCCTTCCACAAACCGCCCGTTGATGAAGAAAGAAGGTGTGGCGCGGATACCCATCTGCAGCCCGTACTGCTGAGACTTTTTCACCCGATCGGTGTACACACCGGACTCCAGACAGGCTTTCAGGGCTTTTGTGTCCAGATTCAGTTCTTCCGCAATGCTCAACAGCGCGGGCACCGGATCCTGCTCATGGGCCCAGTCGTTCATCCGCTCAAAAAACCGTTCCTGAAGATCCCAGTATTTCCCCTGTTCTCCGGCACAATGGGTGAGCACGGCAGCGGTAAAGGAATTCCTGTGACTGGGGAGCGGAAAGTCCACAAAGATCCAGCGAACCTTCCCGGTCTCGATATAGGACGGTTTCACGGCAGGGAAGACTTTGAGCGCCATATAGGCACAGTAGGGGCAGGCCAGATCTGCAAACTCCACCACCGTCACCGGTGCCTTCGGATCGCCCACCGCCATCCCCACCTCCTCCGCATCCTTCCACGTAGCCACAGGCTGAACCGAAGACGGGGGCACCGATGAGGAACGCCCGGACTTCTGTCCACTGGAAGCAATCCACACCCCACCGCCCACCACCACCAGGGCAATCAGCGCATAAAAAACATACAGGCTCCGTTTCATCAGGCATCCTCCTTTCGGTTTTCACAATTATCCGGTGCCTCCCCGGTGCTGTCAATGCAGCGCATCTTGACATTCCCCCGCGATCATTGGATACTTTCGCCAAACCACGCACGGGTACGGCAAAAAGGAGGACCGAATGAGTGCGCGTCTTCTTGCGGTGGTGAATACGGTGCTTTTTTTCATTCTGATCTTTATTCTGATCCGACCCCAGATCCAGGCAAGGAGTCAGGTCTCTGGCAAAATCGCCTATGCACTGACCCCCTATGCCCTGCCCATCTGGGTTGCCGCAGACAACGGATACTTTGATTCCCTGAAGGTGGACGTGGCGCTGGATCTGCAGATCCGACGGGCAGATGAGACAGAACTTGTGGCCAACGGCGCATCGCAATTCAGCGGTGGCACGCTTTTTGAAACGTTTATCCCTGCCATTGTTCGTCGCGCCCACGTCTACCGTCTCTTTACCGTCTTCCAGTCCACAAGGACCGAACCCCAGACCGCGCTGATTGCACGGAGAGGGATTCGAAGGATCCAGGACCTGAAGGGAAAACGGGTGGGCTACTGGGATCAGACCCGGGATGATGAACTCCTCCGGCAATTCCTCGAAGCGGACGGGATCCCGCCCCGCAGCGTGAGCCTGATC
>JALUJC010000297.1 GCA_027053375.1 Caldifarciminota bacterium | reverse complement strand
GTTGATCGTGCAGTACGCTGGATGTTCGTTGTATGCCCTGTCCTGCTTCAGGCTTACTCCTCCGGGCCACCCAACGGGTATACCGGCGCACCGGGAGACCTTGGCATATGTACGGCCTGTCACGGCGCGCCGGGAAGTCAGGGATCCCTGAACATTGTGTTCCCCGGCAGCACCTATACAGCGCAGGATACGGTGCTGGTATCGGTGGTTTTGACGGATCCTCAGGCGAGCCGGTGGGGATTTGAACTGGTGGCGCTGGATGGAAACAGTGCCACGGCTGCTTCTGCAGGGACGCTGGTACCGGCAGATGGAACCACCCAGATCTCCACTTCGGGTTCCCGGACCTACATCAAACACACCTCCGGTGGCACCTATCCGGGGCAGACACTTCAGGCGCAGTGGACGTTTTTCTGGATTGCTCCTGCAACCGGAGGAACACCGGTCTATTTCTATGCTGCGGGAAACGCTGCCAATGGGGACGGTTCCACAGGCGGTGACCTGATTTACTCCACGTCCGCCGTGCTTCAGCCGGTGGGTGTGCAGGAATCCCCGGTTCCCCACGTCCGGTCTGTTCATTTGAAAATCCAGGGGCGACGTCTCTGGCTTTCCGGGCGCGGGCACCATCCCGTTCAGGTTGTCCTGATCAACCCGGTCGGGCGGGAGGTGGTCCGCTGGCGCATGCGTCCCGGTGAGCGTGTGGATCTCCCATTGATCCACGGGGTTTACATGATTCACGTAGAGGGCAATCCGCAGCCGGTGCGCGTGGTGCTGCCATGAGTGAATCACGAATGAGGGGATGACCTATATAGGGAACAGGCAGGGAAGCCTTCAGGATTTACAGGAAGGGGTGGGTTCTTTCGCCAGTATGTTATAACGCATATAGGTTAAAGATCCTGCCTTTCACCCCACCCGGGAGCCCGATTTCTACTGCAGGGCGCGGAGGGGTGTGTTTTCTTGAAGTTTTGCTGCTTCTGGCGTATACTACAGAAAGGAAAACGCAGTGTTGATCCTAGAAAATGGAGGCTTTCCATGCAGGATGCGGTGATTGTTTCCGGTGTTCGTACAGCGGTGGGCAAGGCGCCCAGGGGTTCTTTGAAGGATACACGTCCGGATGAGCTGGCGGCGCTGGTGGTCCGCGCAGCCGTGGAACGTGCGGGGATCTCCCCCGAAATGGTGGAAGATGTGATCCTTGGATGTGCCTTTCCGGAAGCTTCTCAGGGGATGAATGTGGCGCGGAACGCCCTCCTTCGCGCCGGTCTCCCTGTGGATGTACCGGGCATGACCATCAACCGGTTTTGTTCCTCCGGCCTTCAGGCCATTGCGATTGCCGCGGAGCGGGTGATGGTGGGAGCGGCTGACATCATCGTGGCGGGAGGCGTGGAGAGCATGAGTTATGTTCCCATGGGGGGGTTCAACTTTTCTCCCCACCCCGGTTTAACCGCAGACTGGCCAGAAGTCTATATCAACATGGGACTCACGGCTGAGAAAGTGGCGGAAAAGTATGGTGTGTCCAGGGAAGATCAGGATCGGTTTGCCCTGGAAAGTCATCGCAGGGCGTGGGCGGCCATTCAGGCTGGAAAGTTCAAGGAGGAAATCCTCCCCGTTCGGACGCGGGTGAGGCGTGTGGGAAAGGATGGCCGTCAAACCATAGAAGAAATCGTGTTTGAGCAGGATGAGAGCGTACGCCCGGACACCTCCATGGAGGCGCTGGCGCGCCTGAAACCGGTGTTTCGGATGAACGGGACTGTGACCGCCGGGAACAGTTCTCCCCGCAACGATGGCGCAGCTGCCGTGGTGGTGATGTCCGCCAGAAAAGCCGAAGAACTTGGGCTGAAACCCCGACTTCTGTACCGGGGATTTCAGGTTGCTGGCGTTCCCCCTGAGATCATGGGGATCGGACCCGTAAAGGCCGTACCCAGGCTCTTGAAGAAGGCCGGTGTACGTCTTCAGGATGTGGATCTGATTGAACTCAACGAAGCTTTTGCTGCTCAGTCCCTGGCAGTGATTCGGGAGCTGGAACTGGACCCTCAAAAAGTCAATGTGAATGGCGGGGCCATCGCCCTTGGACACCCCCTGGGTGCCACAGGGGCCAAACTCACGGTGACCCTGATGCACGAAATGGAGCGTCAGAACGCCCATTTCGGCATTGTGACCATGTGCATCGGTGGAGGGATGGGGGCCGCCGGATTGTTTGAACGCATCTCCTGAAACGCTGGAGGTTCGGAGGATGGTGCCAACGCGCTGG
>JALUJC010000296.1:976-7523 GCA_027053375.1 Caldifarciminota bacterium | reverse complement strand
ACCCTGACAAGCACGCATCCCCCCTATCTCCGGCGCCTCACCATCCCCGAAGGCCTGAACCTTGAAGAGATCGCACGTCGCGTGGAGTCCACCCTGGGGATTCCTGCGGAACGTTTTCTGGCACGTGCCACAGATCCCGACCTGATCTCCGAGCTCCACCAGCGATACCCGGAAATTCCTGACACCCTTCACAGTCTGGAGGGGTATCTTTATCCGGAGACCTATCTGCTTGCAGCCGGTGTAGACGTGGATCAGGTGATCCTGGCCATGGTGAAAGAGCTGTTCGCCCGGTGGACACCTGCTCTTCAACAGCGGGCAGAGGCCCTGGGATGGTCGCTTCACCAGGTTCTGACCCTGGCCTCCATCATTGAGAAGGAAGCGGTGGTGCCTCAGGAAAAACCCCTGATCTCCGCTGTTTTCCATAATCGGCTTCGACGTGGGATGCCCCTCGCTGCGGATCCCACGGTCAAGTATGTCCTGGTCCGGACAGGCAGGCGTCCCAGTTTTCGAGATGTGCAGGTGGATTCTCCCTACAACACCTATCGTTACCGGGGATTGCCCCCCGGTCCCATTTGTTCGCCCGATATTCAGTCCATCCGTGCGGCGCTTTATCCGGCGGATGTTCCGTATCTCTATTTCGTGGCAGGACCGGGAGGGCGGCACTATTTTTCAAGAACCTTCCGGGAACATCTCCGAAAGAAACGTCTATCCAAACGATTGCTGGGGTGGTAAGATGAAAGAAACACGACGTGTGCTGGATCCCACAAGAGATGAGGTGTGGGATCGCTACTGGGGGGAGCGGGCGACCGCTGCTGAGGTGTATCCTGCGGTAACCGATCTTCTGCACGAGATCCGACGGGTGCTTCCGGATCCGCGCGATGCGGTGATTCTGGAAGTGGGGGCGGGAACCGGACGGGAAGGGCACGTGCTGCGAAAGCTGGGGGCGAAGGTCATTCTTCTGGACATCTCCCGCGAGGCGCTGCGGCTTTCCCGTACCGTATCCCATCTGCCGGTTTTTGTGCGGGCGGACGCACTCCGTACACCGTTCCCCGACAGCACTTTTGACCTGGTGTATCACCAGGGGTTGCTGGAACACTTTCGTGATCCGATGCCTCTTCTTCAGGAGAATCACCGTATTCTCAAGCCGAACGGCCTTCTCGTGGTGGATGTGCCGCAACGTTACCATGTGTATACGGTGATGAAGCACCTGCTGATGTGGGCGAACCGCTGGTTCGCGGGTTGGGAAACCGAGTTTTCCTATCCCCAGCTCCGCCGTGTGGTGGAGGAAGCGGGATTTGAAGTGATCTCCTCCTGGGGGTACGGGATGCGCCCCGGTCTGTGGTATCGTGTTCTTCGGGAAGTGTTGCGTCCACGGGGGATCCGGCTACCGCTTTATCCCTCTCCTGGACCGCTGACCCCTGCCTTACACGCCTGGTGGCGCCTGACGCGGTGGCTGGAAGCCCGGGGGCTGGGTCCCTGGATCGGACTGACCGTGGGGGTGGCCGCCCGAAAACGACCCTCTTCCTGAGATGTGGTCCGTGCTTCGTCAGCCTGCGATTTTCCGCGTTCTGTTAAGCACCACCTTTTCCGGGCTGGCCATGAGTTTGACCTGGCTGTTTCTCAATTTCCATCTGAAACAGCTGAGCTTTCCACGTGCCTGGATCGGATATGCCAATGCTCTTCCTGCGCTGATTCCGGTGTTCTTCGGGGTGGGGATCGCCCACTGGCTTCCCCGGGTGGGGTATGGCCGGAGCCTGCGCTGGGCCATGGTGCTTTCCGGGCTCAGTTTGCTCGGGGTGGCGGGGGCACACCGGCCTGCGGTGGTGTTCGGACTGTTGTTTTTTTATGGCATAGGACAAACAGTGCTGTTCAGCGGTGTGCCTCCTCTGCTTGCGCATCTTGCCGGGACGTCGCGCCAGGTGGATGTGTTCAGTTTGCAGAATGCGCTGGGCTCCGGCGCAGGCGCACTGGGAAACCTGCTTGGAAGTGTGACCTATCGGTGGACCCAGGATACACGCCATGTGATCGGTCTGGCAGGTGTGCTGTATTTGCTGGCATGGTTTCCTCTGAGAAACCTTAAGCGCGTCCATGGAGAACCCCGGCGTTTTCGTCTTCATTCTCCAGAGCGCTGGCTCCGGCTGTTCATTCCCCAGGGGCTGATTGCCACCGGCGCAGGCCTGATCATGCCTTTTCTGAATCTCTATCTCAGCGAGAAATTTGGTCTCCGTTATGATCAGGTGGGGGGGATTTTTGCGCTCAGTGCTGTGGCCACCATGACAGCCATGTTGCTTCAACCTGCACTGGCCCGGCGTCTTGGAAAGCTTCACGCCCTCATCCTGGTTCAGGCCCTCTCCCTTCCCCTGATTCTGGTGATGGCGTATGTCCCCGTGCTTTCGCTGGTGGTGGTGGCGCTGTTGATCCGGGGGGCCCTGATGAACGCCGGGAATCCCCTGTATACGGCGGTTTCTGTGGGGGTTCTGGAGGCAGAAGAGTGGCCCGGGTTCATGCTGGCCCAGACCGCCCTGTGGAGTCTGGGCTGGTCGGTGGGATCGGCATTTTCCGGACACATTCAGGCGCGTATGGGGCTTGCAGCCTATGATGTGCTTTTTGCCGGGATGTTCGGACTTTACACCCTGGCCACCCTCTCTTATGCACGGGTGATCGGTCCGTTGCTGGAAGGGCGGGAAGCGGGATGAACACAGTTCGTGCGGTCTGGGCACGCACACTTCAGCGGTTTCGGACCACCCCGCTGGGCATTTTGACCGCCGCCTGGCTGGTGATGCTGGCGCAGACCCTTCCGCTCCAGCTTGTGTATTCTCATCGGGAACCCATTGTTCGTGCACTGGGATGGGTGCTGTCCATGCTGCTCTGGGCTGCCCTGACCCCCGGATGGTTGCGGTTATTGATGGAGGTGGTGCGGGAGGATCGACCGGCGGTGTTCTGGGCGATTTTTCGCCAGGTGCATGCCTGGTTGAGTATGCTCGCGGTCACATTGATTTACAGCTTTGCCATGCTGGGAGGCCTGCTCCTGCTTGTGCTTCCCGGGGTGCTGGTTGCATTGCGGGGGCAGTTCGCACTTATGGTGGTGGCGGATGGGGAACTGCATCCCTATCGTGCCTGGCTGCGGTCCTGGACGCTCACGCGGGGGCGTGTGGGAGAGACGGCCTGGGTGATGGCGAGTGCGGTGCTTGTTCAGCTGGTGGGACTGGCGATCCCGTGGGGGCTGGGGATGCTGCTGACAGTCCCGCTGGCGCAGATGGCGCTGGTGACCTATTATGTGGAATGGCTGCGGAAAGAAGCTGCATAGACCGTGCATGACCTCTGTGAATCTCTGGGAAAACAAAGGTTGGGCTGTCTTTTACCTTGAATACAGTCTGTGCCGGCAAAGGATGAAAGGATCCCCGGTTCTTTGTTGCAATTTCCCTGTGGGGCGGGTATAATTCCCCTACGATGACGCCTGTGCTGTGGTTGTGGCTGTTACCCGCGACTCTGGATTTTCTGACCTATGGGGCAGAAACCTGGGTTGCGCCTGCGCCGCGTGTGATGGTTCAGGAGTGGTGGACCGATGGATACTGGGTGCGCACCACCGCTGGCGTGGGGGAATGGCGTGTCCGCTTGCAGGCCTTTGACTTTGGCGAGTTTGAGTACCGGACCGGCGTTCCCTCCCCGGATCCCCTGACAACCTACCGACCGTACGCGGTGGATGCTGCGGTGGGTCGGGTCATCCCGCTGGATGTGGACCTGGATTTGCTTCTGATGCCCGGGTGGTTTACCTATCGCTTCCTGGACCAGACCTGGCAGGGCTGGACGCTGGATGCATCCCTGCAGTACAGACCAGTGTTTCCTCCTCCGCTGCACACGCCTGAGGGGTTGCGCATCACAGGTGGGCTGGCACACATTGGATTCCCCGTGTCCCTGCCCGGACGTTCCATACGGCTCCCCATTACCGCATGGGGGCGGCTGGACGTGGCACACCAGCGCTGGCACTTCGGACTGTTCTATCGGAACATTCACGGGGATACACAGACCGAGGAGTGGGCGCTTGGCGTGGAATACCGCCATCCGCAATTTACCCTGGAAACCGTGTGGTGGTGGACGCGTCCGCTGGATCCTGTGCGGTTGCGGGTGGGGATCCCTTATCGGAACCTGGAAATCGTGTACCGCTATACCTGGGATCGTCAGGGGCGGGACATGCATGGCGTTGAGGTGAGGTGGCATGGCCGTTCTTGATTTTGAAAAGCCCATTATCGAACTGGAAAAACGGGTTCAGGAACTCACCCGTCTGGCAGAAAAGCATCCGGAAATTGAGGGGGAACTGCAGGAAATCCGGGAACGTCTTGCGCGGCTGAAAAAGGAGATCTACTCCAGACTCTCCCGCTGGAATCGGGTTCAGATTGCCCGCCATCCCGATCGCCCGCATGCCCTGGACTTTATCCACGGAATGCTGGAGGAATTCGTGGAACTCCACGGTGACCGCACCCTTGGGGATGACCCGGCCATGGTGGCCGGAATCGGTCGGATGGGCCCCATACGCCTGGCGGTGATCGGTCAGGAAAAGGGAAAGAACCTCAAGGAACGAAAACACCGAAATTTTGGAATGCCTCATCCGGAAGGCTACCGGAAAGCCCTCCGGGTCATGCAGCTTGCTGCCCGGTTTCGTCTTCCCGTGTTGACCCTTGTGGATACGCCGGGCGCCTATCCCGGGATTGAGGCGGAGGAACGCGGGCAGTTCATGGCCATTGCCCGGAACATCCAGGAGATGCTCCGTCTTCCCACCCCCATTGTGACGGTGGTGATTGGGGAGGGGGGATCGGGAGGTGCGCTGGCGATTGCGGTGGCCGATCGGGTCATGGGACTGGAATACAGCATGTACTCGGTCATTTCCCCGGAAGGGTGTGCGTCCATTCTGTGGCGGGACGCCTCCCGTGCACCCGAAGCCGCAGAAGCGCTCAAACTCACCGCGCCGGATCTTCTCCGCCTGGGGGTGCTGGATGCGCTGATCCCCGAGCCTCAGGGTGGGGCGCACAGGGATCCCAGCAAGGCCATTCGGATCACCCGGGACGTGGTATTGCGGCATCTGGAGGAACTGCAGTCCTTGCCTGTTGAATTCCTTCTCCAGAAGCGCCGGGCGCGCTATCGTTCGTTCGGCAGGTTCCGGGTGAAGACCGCGGATGAGAACTGAGATCGCTTCTGCGCGTGTGATCCGAAAAGAAGGCAAAGCAATCTGGGTCGAAACCCCCGAAGGTGATCTTGTGCGTGCCTGGGTGAAAGGGGCGCTGGTTCAGAAGGTGGGCCCCCTCAGGGTGGGAGATCGGGTACGCCTGGAAGCAAAAGAGGGGGACTGGGTCGCTGTGGACCTTCATCCCCGCAAGCGTCTTCTGATCCATCCACCGGTGGCCAATGTGGATCATGTCCTTTCTGTGGTAACCCTGCGTGAACCCTCCCTGGATGAGGTCTGGCTAAACCGTATGCTGGTAGGTGCCGAGGCGCTGGAATTCCCCGTGGCGATTGTGGTGAACAAGGTGGATCTTTTGCGGGAAGAGGAACGTTCCTGGATGCGAACACGGTACGCCCCGCTGGGGTATCCCCTGTATTTTGTCAGCGCACGTACGGGAGAGGGACTGCAGGACCTGCTGCATTTCATGGGTCACGGCATCGCGGTGCTGGCCGGTCCGTCGGGTGTGGGGAAGACTTCTCTTCTGAATCGTTTGCTGGGGGAAGAAAAGCTTCCAGTGGGAGATCTTTCTCGCAAAACACAGCGCGGACGGCACACCACTTCGGAGGTCCGTTTGTTGCGCCTTCCCCATGGGGGGTATGTGGCTGACACGCCCGGGTTTTCGCAGATTCGGCTGGGAGAGTGGATGGAACCGGACGAACTGGACCGCTATTTTCCAGAATTCCAGCCTTTTCTCCCCTGTGCTTTCCGTGACTGTACCCATCACGAGGAGCCCGGCTGCAACATACGGGCTGCCGTGGAACGAGGGGAGATCCCCGCCTTTCGTCTGGCGTTTTATCACCAGTTCCGCGAAGAACTGGACGCATATCTGGCATGGAAACGCAAAAAGAGGTCCGGCCGGACCCGCTGAGGGACTTACAAACCATCCCCGCTTTGCATCCCCGATGGCCCAGCGGTCTACAGGCGCTGTGGGTGCTGGCCCGGGTTCGCGTGGGGGATGTGGCGTGGCTCGGTGACCTGCCCGCCGATGTCCGGCTTGCACTTGCACGGGATCTCTCATCGTTTACGGACGTGGAGGTGTATCATCGGGCGCGGCTGGATAACGGAACCCTCACCCTGCTTGCCTCCGCGCGAAACATTCTGATCAGCGGGGATCGTACCCCGCCCACCTTTGTTTATCTGGACCGGCACGTATTTGTGCGGCCCGGAGATTCACTGGATGTCTGGTCGCTGGGAGAACAGCTTCATGCTTCGGGATACACACGGGTGGATTATGTGGAGGAACCCGGGCAGTGGGCACGACGGGGGGGCATCCTGGATGTGTATCCCCCGGAACAGGAGGCACCCGTACGCATCTACACCGAGGAAGAT
>JALUJC010000296.1:0-966 GCA_027053375.1 Caldifarciminota bacterium | reverse complement strand
GCGAAGTATTCGGGATCTGGCTGAGTTTCGGCTGGCACTTCGAGGGGAACCGCCCCCCCTTCAGCGCCTTTCCGTATCCGAGCAGGTCCCTCTGCTGGAAACCAATCCTCCTTTCCTGGGACGGGTGGAACTGTTTCTGGATTATCTTCAAGCCCTTCTCCGGGAAGGAATCCATGTGGTGATGTACCGATTGCCCGCACAGGAACGACTGCCCTGGTTCAGGAAAATTCCCCCCGGTGTGGAACGGCGGATGGGACAGCTGGCCCGGGGAGGAGTCTGGCGGGAACAGGGCTGGGCGGTGGTTTCCGTGGGCGAGGTGTATGGAGAAACCCTCGCACCGCGCACAGGGCATCGGAGCGTGCTGCGGCTGGATGACTACAAACGTCTCTCCCCGGGAGATCCGGTGGTGCACTGGGACTATGGAATCGGTCGATTTGGTGGGCTTGTGAAACGGGAACAGAACGGTGTGGTGGCCGATTTTGTACGGATTGTATATCGAGACGGAGAAGTCCTGCTCCCCGTTCATCGTCTGGATCGTCTGGAGCGATACGCAGGGGAGGGAGAACCCCGTCTTTCCTCCCTGAGCGGCTCGGGGTGGCGTCGGAGACAGCGGAAAGTTCAGGAGGCCGTGCTTGAGCTTGCGCGGCACCTGCTTACCCTCTATGCGAGAAGGAAACTGGAAGGAGGACGGGCTTTCCCTGTGCGTCGAGAAGACCTGCTTCCACTGGAGCATTCCTTTCCTCATGAGGAAACACCCGATCAGCGCCGGGTGGTGGAAGAAGTCCTGCAGGATCTGGCCCGTCCGGAGCCCATGGACCGTCTGGTGGTGGGGGATGTGGGGTTCGGAAAGACCGAGGTAGCGCTTCGGGCAGCCTATGCGGTCATTCTGCATGGCGCCCAGGTGGTCCTGCTGGTTCCCACCACCCTGCTTGCCCTCCAGCATGAGCGCACCTTCCGGGAACGACT
>JALUJC010000295.1:1388-7530 GCA_027053375.1 Caldifarciminota bacterium | reverse complement strand
CCAGGGTCCAGACCAGCTGATTCAACAGTCCCTTCAGACTCCAGACCAGGCCATACAGCGGCGCCGTCACGCCACCCACCACCTGGGCCAGCAGATCCTGGCGGGACGGAAGCTGGGCAAGAACCTGAAGATCCTTTTCTTCATACAGCGTCTCACCAATCATGCCGAGGCGAACCTTCCCCTTCTCAACCTCCCTTAAGAAGGTATACACCGCTTTGAAGGGGGCCACCTCATCCTCCAGTCCCAGAAGCAGAGCATTGGGACCTTCCAGGTATTCCCCGAGTTTTTCATAGGGTGTTCCCTGAAACGCCCTGCGTGCCAGGGTATTCTTGAAAACCTTGAACTGCCCACCGGCCTCCCGAACACGTGCACGAAGCTCGGTGATCTCCGCCACCGTCAGGCCAAGAAAATCCACAAGGAAAAGGGAGCGGGCCTGGGGCAGCAGCGCCTGAATTTCCGACAGCAGTTCCTTTTTACGTTCCAGCGTGAGCGGCATGATGGCTCCCTCCTCAGGAGAAGGACTTCACCCGTTCGTAAAGGTTGTTGACATCCACTTCCACACCGGGTCCCATGGTGGGGGCAAGATGGACCGTGTGGACATAGGTCCCCTTAAATTCCGCAGGCCGAAGATTCAGAATTTCCTGAAAAAAGGCGAGAACGTTCTCCAGAAGATGCTCTTCCGGGAAGGACACCTTCCCCACCGGTGCATGGAGGTTTCCGGAGCGATCAACACGAAAATCAATCCGACCACGTTTCAGCTCCCGCACCACCTGGCCCACATTTTTGGTCACCGTGCCTGTTTTGGGGCTGGGCATCAACCCACGCGGACCCAGGATCCGCCCAAGTTTCGCCACCTCTGGCATCGCGTCAGGGGTTGCAACCACCGCATCAAACTCCAGCCATCCCCCCTGAATCTTTTCAATCAGATCCTTGAATCCCACATAGTCGGCACCGGCATCCCTGGCCTCGGCCTCCTCATCCCCACGGGTAAACACCAGCACGCGCACCTGACGGCCGGTCCCGTGAGGAAGAACCACCGAACCACGGATGGCCTGATCTGCCTTCCGGGGATCCACACCCAGTCGCACGGCCATTTCCACGGTCTCGTCAAAGCGAGCCGAGGCAAGCTCTTTCACCATCCGTACAGCCTCATCCACAGAATAAGGACGGCTCAGATCAAATTTTTCAAGAAGCGCGCGATAGCGTTTACCGTGCTTTGGCATGATCAGCCCTCCGCCACTTCAATGCCCATGCTGCGGGCGGTTCCCTCAATCATCCGTACGGCCGCATCCAGGTCACGTGTATTCAGGTCGGGCATTTTCATCTTCGCGATCTCTTCAAGCTGTGCCCGGGTCACCTTCCCTACTTTCCGCTTGTTGGGCTCACCGGATCCCTTCGGGATTCCCGCGGCTTTCCGGAGGAGGTCTGATGCCGGGGGCGTCTTCAAATCAAAGGAAAAGCTCCTGTCTTTGTACACATAAATCACCACGGGAATGGTATAGCCCGCCTTGTCTTTCGTCCTGTCATTGAACTGCTTGCAAAAATCCATGATGTTCAGGCCATGCTGCCCCAGCGCCGGTCCCACCGGCGGTGCAGGCGAGGCCTGACCAGCAGGCAACTGCAATTTTATCTGCGCAATGACTTCTTTCTTACCCTTTTTGGGCGGCATGGACCTCCTCCTTCTTCCTTACCGGTACCGCTCGACCTGGGTGAAATCCAGGGTAATGGGCGTAACCCGTCCAAAAATCTCGACCAGCACACGAAGCTGTTTCCGCTCCCGATCCACCTCTTCCACTTCACCCACCCAGCCTTCAACGGCTCCTTCCACAATCCGTACAGTTTCTCCCGGAAGAAAGGGAACCTCGTCCTGCTTTTTCTTCTCTTCCTGTTCAACAATTTGCAGAATCTGCTCCACCTCTTCAGGAGAAAGGGTGGTCAGCACCTGCGAAAACTCCCGTGTGCTGGTTGCACGGAAAGCCTCACGATCAATCAGCGCACGCACGTTACGTGCCGAGAGAAGTGTGTCCAGCACCTCCGGATCGGGCTCCATCTCAATCAGAATATACCCACGAAAGAGAGGTTTTTCTGAAATCTTCCCCTTTCTCGGGAACGCCAGGGTGGGAATCAGGATCTGTCCCACCTTATCCTGGAGACCGTTTTCTTCCACCAGACGCTCCAGGATCTTTTTTGCCCGCTTTTCCCGCCCCGGGGGCGTCCAGAACACCACCCACTTTTTCATGCTCACACCCAGCCGGTCACGGCACGAACCAGGAACGAGGACAGAAGATCGGAGATCCAGATAAAGATGGCAAACACCGCCGATATCAGCAGTACGGTCACCGATCCTCCGATCAACTGCTCCCGGGTCGGCCACGTCATTCGTTCAAACTCGGCCTTGCTCTCTTTAAGAAACTGCACCCAGGCCTTCACATTCATCGGACCTTGGTCTCCCTGTGTTCCGTATGTTTACGACAATACGGGCAATATTTCTTCAGCGTGAGCTTCTCACGCTGCTCCCGCCGTTTCGTGGTTGTATAATTCCGCCGCTTACACTGCTGACACGCAAGCGCAATGATGATACGCATGAATGGCCTCCTTCTCGATCAGCACACAAAGGCAGGCCCGGAGGGACTCGAACCCCCAACCTGCGGATTTGGAATCCGCTGCTCTGCCAATTGAGCTACGGGCCTTCCTCCCTCTCAGGGCGTGTAAGTATACCCCCTCTATGCGGGTCTGTCAACCCGCCGGGGATCCCCTTCAGGGTGATTTGAAGTATACACCTCTCTGCAAACCCTTTCAAGTCTGGTCTTCTTGACAGAATTCCCCGCATCTTATACCATATAGGTGTTTGACACACCTCCCCGGACCCTCACAGGGTGGGTTGTCGCGGGGCAGGGGGGTGTTGTTGTCAAACAAACATGACCAACATGCTTGAGGAATGGAGGCACAAGGATGAATCCTGAGGTACAGGACTTTTCCTGGCGAATCGGAGGCCCCCAGGGAAGCGGTGTGGATTCCGCTGCACGCATGTTTGCCCAGGCTTTCGCCATGGGCGGACTGGAGGTCTTCGGACGTCGGGAATACTATTCCAACATCAAAGGCCGTCACAGTTATTACGACATCCGGGTTTCTGAAAGGGCACATCGTTCCCATCGCGACCAGGTTCAGTTGCTCACCACCTTCGAGGCAGAATCGCTGGTCCGCCATGCCCATGCCGTGGTGGAAGGTGGTGGGATTCTCTTTGACGAAAAGTCGGCAGAGATGCCCCTGGAACGCATCACGTTCCTGGATCGGAGAGTACGCGAAGACCTCCTCCGGATGCTGAGAGAACAGGGACAACCGGAAACCGCCCAGGGCCTGCTTCATCTCGCCCGCGAACGGGGTGTTCATCTTTTTCCCATCCCCTACACCCAGCTTACCGCGGAGGTTGCGAAAGCAGCCGGGGTCCCTGCCGGCCTTGCACAGCGGACCCTCAACACCCTGGCGGTGGCGCTCTCAGCTGCGTTGCTCCGCTTTCCCGAAGATTATGTCAAGGAAGCGGTGGCGCGCATTTTCCGCGGGAAAGATCGGGTGATTGATCTGAACGTGGTGGCGGTGGATGTGGCGTATCGGTATGTGTCCGATCATTTCCAGGAAGTTCCCTTCCAGTTCCGTCTTCATCCAAAAGAGAACGCGGAACCGCGCATCCTGGTCAACGGAACACAGGCCGTCGCCATGGGGAAAATTGCCTTCGGCCTCACCTTTCAAACCTACTACCCCATCAGTCCGGCGACCGACGAGAGCGTCTATCTGGAAGCCCATCGTTCCTTCCCCCTGAAGAACGGAGAACAGGGGTCTGTGGTGGTGGTTCAGACGGAGGATGAGATTTCCGCCATTACCATGGCCACCGGCGCTGCCCTCGCCGGTGCACGCAGCGCCACAGCCACATCAGGACCTGGATTCTCCCTCATGGTGGAAGGCCTGGGATGGGCCGGGATCAATGAAGTCCCCGTGGTGATCACACTTTATCAGCGCGGCGGACCCAGCACCGGCATGCCCACCCGCACCGAGCAGGGGGACCTGCACTTCGTGGTGGAAGCGGGTCACGGGGAATTTCCCCGCATCGTGCTGGCTTCCGGTGATCTGGAAGAAGCCTTCCTGGATGCAGGGCGTGCACTGAATTATGCTGAACAGTTCCAGATGCCGGTGATTCACCTTCTGGATAAAGCCCTGTCCAGCACCACCCAGACCGTTCCCCCTTTTCAGGCGGACGCGCTTCCTCTGAATCGCGGGAAAATTCACACACCGGACTCCTCCTCTTCGCCTCCGTTCCATCGCTTTCAGGACAGTGAGGACGGGATCAGCCCACGGGTCCTTCCCGGCACCCCCGGTGGGCAGCACTGGGTGACCGGCGGAGAGCACACCGTGGAAGGACGGGTCACAGAGGATCCGGTGATCCGGGTGATGCAGATGGACAAGCGCGCCCGCAAGATCACAACGGCGCTGAACACGCTCTCCCAGGAAGAGAAGTTCCGGGTCTGGGGAGATCCGGAGGCCGCCTTTACGCTCCTGAGCTGGGGATCCACCAAGGGTGTGATTCTGGATACGCTGGAACGTTTTGAGAAACGCGGCATTCCTCTCCGGTTCGTGCAGATCCGCCTGATCAGCCCCTTCCCCGCCGAAGAACTTCGTCCCCTGCTTGACAGTGCCTCCCCCCTGGTGGACGTGGAACTGAATGGGACCGGTCAGCTGGCCCGGATTCTACGGATGGAAACCGGACGGGAGGTGGACTACCACATTCTGAAGTACACCGGACGTCCCATTTCCGTTGAGGAACTCACAGAGGCCCTGGATCGGATCCTGAATGGAACCGCCGAGAGGCGGATCGTACTGATGCAGCCCTTTGAGTAAGGAGGAAAACATGGCGCAGGCCACACAGACCGTTCAGCGGAACAAGAAAGATTTTCAGGTGGACTATCCCATTGACTGGTGTCCGGGGTGCGGGGATTTCGGGATCCTGAACGCCCTGCACCAGGCCATGGCAGAGCTGGGCGTGGAACCGCACAAGCTGGTGGTGGTAGGGGGCATCGGTTGTTCCGGGAAAGCCCAGTACTACGTCAACGCCTATGGAGTCCACACCCTTCACGGACGCCCCTTACCCTTTGCCACGGGTATCAAACTGGCCAACCCTGAGCTCACCGTGGTGGTGGTTTCGGGGGACGGCGATACCATGGCCATTGGTGCCGGGCATTTTGTCAACGCAGGCCGAAGGAACGTCAACCTGACCCATATCATGTTCAACAATGAGGTCTACGGACTCACCAAAGGACAGGCTTCGCCCACACTCCCGCTGGGATTGCGGACCAAAAGCCTTCCGGAAGCCAACATCCAGGCCAGCATCAACCCCCTTATGCTCGCCCTGGTTTCGGGTTACACCTGGATTGGTCGTGCCTATGCCTACAATATCAAACATCTTGTTGCTCTGATCAAAGAAGCCACCACCCATCCCGGCCTGGCCTTTCTGGACGTGCTTCAGCCCTGTCCCACCTACAACAACATCCACACCAAAGACTGGTTCCTTGGAAAAGATCTCGGCCACAGCCGGATGTACAATGTCCAGGACGAAGGGTATGATCCCGTGATCCCTGAGGGAGCACCGGAAGAGGTCGTCCAGCAAAAACTTCAGCAGTTCATGCAGAAAGCTGCAGAATGGGGCGATCGCATTCCCACGGGCGTTCTGCTGGTGAACCGCAATGTCTCCACCTATGAAACGCGCATTCTGGAAACCCTGCCAGATTACCTGAATCATCCCCCGGCACGTCGGCCCATCCATGACGATAAAGGTCGCTCCGTGGTGGATCTGACCCCGTTGATTGAAGAAGTCCGCATTCGCTGAACCCATTATGCACACCGTAGGGCTGGCGGTCACCCGGGTATGGCAGGACCGGCCGGATCGGTATGAACCCTACCGAAAATGGCTGGAACAGGCGCCTTTCCGGGTCCGTCTGATCCAGCGACCTGAAGAACTCCAGAACGTGGAAGCCCTGATTCTCCCGGGAGGGCATGATGTGGATCCGGAACGGTATGGCGCGCCCAACCGCCATCCCGAACGCACGAAGATCGAACCCCTACGGGACCAGGAAGAGTTCGCGCTTCTGGAAGA
>JALUJC010000295.1:0-1378 GCA_027053375.1 Caldifarciminota bacterium | reverse complement strand
ATCCTGGGCATCTGCCGGGGACACCAGGTGCTGAACGTGTATTTTGGCGGAACGCTGATTCAGGACGTCCCCCTGGATTTCCCTCCAGCACAACGGCAGAAGATTCGTCACGATACGCCACGTCAGCAACCGGATACCGAACACGTGATTCTCTTCTCACGCACCCTTCCCCGGCGGTACCAGATCAGCGCACGCCCTGTGGTGTGTGTGAACTCACGGCATCACCAGGCCGTGCTTCGGGTTTCCTTTCCCCTCAAAGTAGGCGCGCGCGCGCCAGACGGGCTGGTGGAGATGGTGTACCATCCAGGGAAACCCTTTGTTTTAGGAGTTCAGTGGCATCCCGAGCGAATGCCGGAACACGAGGTTTCCAGGAATATTCTTCAGCGCTTGCTCGCTGTTCTGGATGAAAAGGAGGCACATCCATGGCCATACTCGTAACTGAAGCGACCCGCGTGGTGGTGCAGGGCATCACCGGACGGGACGGCTCCTTCCATACACGCCTGATGAAAGCCTATGGGACCCCTGTGGTCGCTGGCGTGACACCGGGGAAAGGTGGGCAGGAGGTTGAAGGGATCCCTGTGTTTGATACGGTACGTGAAGCCGTGGAACAGACGGGGGCCAACACTTCCGTGATTTTTGTGCCCGCACCCTTTGCGGCGGATGCCATTCTGGAGGCCGCCAGCGCCGGTGTGGAACTGGTGGTCGCCATCACCGAGGGCATTCCCGTGCATGACATGCTCCGGATCATGCCCATTCTAAGAGAAAAGGGGGTTCGCCTGGTGGGGCCCAACTGCCCAGGGATCATGACCCCGGGCGTAGCCAAGGTGGGCATCATGCCCGGTCAGATCTTCACCCCGGGACCGGTCGGCGTCATTTCCAGAAGCGGAACCCTTACCTATGAAGTGGTTGCGGCGCTGACCCGGAAGGGCATCGGCCAGTCCACCGCCGTGGGGATCGGGGGTGATCCCATCATCGGAACCCGGTATATTGATCTGTTGAAAATGTTCGAAGATGATCCGGATACCCGTGCCATCGTGCTCATTGGTGAAATCGGTGGAACGGATGAGCAGGACGCCGCAGCCTATATTCGTGATCATATCACCAAACCGGTGGTGGCCTTTGTGGCCGGGCGAACTGCACCTCCGGAAAAACGAATGGGGCACGCCGGCGCCATCATCTCCGGGGGTGAAGGAACCGCTGAAGAGAAGATTCGGGCCTTCGAGGCCGTGGGTGTGAAGGTGGCCGCCATTCCTGCGGAGGTGGCGGACCTGATCGCTGAGGTGTTATCCTGAGACCATGATGCTCCTGCTGTGGGGTGCGCTGATCCTGGGGTTTGCCCTGCTGGTCTGGGTTCTGTTCCCGGATCGGCGCACCCCAC
>JALUJC010000294.1 GCA_027053375.1 Caldifarciminota bacterium | reverse complement strand
GTGATGGGTTGCTCCACATCCAGGTATCGTGGCGCCCCGCGGACAGCAATCACGTGCTTGCCGCGGGGAAGGATCAGGCGGAAGCGTCCCTGAGCGTCGGTCTTGACCCCCACCGTGTCCCCTTTGCGATAGACAATCACCCCCGCCACGGGCTTTCCTGTGGTACGGTCGGACACCACACCCACCAGGGCCACCCGTTCCAGCACCTTCTTTTCTTCCTTGGCCTGGGGAAGCTGCAGAGGACGGCGATATTCCACGCCATACACGGTATGGTCGGAGGTCCAGGCCTGGGAGGTGTAGTCCACGTACCGGAAGTTGGCCATGAAACGGAGGCCAGGGAGGGTGGGAACGAAGAATTCAAGTCCCAGGTTGCGTTTCTGGGAAGGTTCAAAGGCTTCCCAGTTCAGGCGGACCCATGGAACAGGCTGAAAAGACAGCCCCCCGAACACCCCGATGCCTTTCAGCTTCGGTGGGGTGCTCTGAAGTTCCAGCGCATAGGAGCCGAACCCCACCCCCAGTGCCAGACGGAATCCGGGAAAGAGTTCGTACCCTGCCCCGGCCACCAGGGGGATGCGGGAGAATGCAGGGGCGGTGGTGTCGGCCTTGGTCCCTTCGGATTCCAGCGATGGCAGGAACAGTCGGTCCAGACCCACAAAGAGTTCCCCCTGGGGGATGTCCCAGCGATAGAACAGGCTCATGACCAGCCCGTACCCTGGATAAAATCCCAGCATCGCCTTATAGAAGTCCCCGTGAAGGCCCACCATTCCCCCGAGGATCCCGGGGTAGGTGCCATCCACCTGGTTTCGGACTTCATCATATCCAGCCACGACGGCATCCAGCTGGACCACCAGGTCGGGCATCACCGGTCCCTTCCCGGGGACCGGCAGATCCATCCAGTTCAACATGCTCAGGATCAAAAGCCCCTGCCACATAAAGAACCTCCCTGTTTTCCGTTACCCTCCGGGCTGGTTGGTACGCCCGAGGAACCAGTTCAGCGCCATGGGCGCAAAAATGATGATAATGATGGTGGGCATCACCAGCAAAAGCGTGGGAAACACGATTTTCACGGGTGCCTCGTTGGCAAGTTTCTCCGCTTTTTCCCACCGTTTGTTTCGGAGATCTTCCGCCACCGCGGTCAGGGTGGTGCTGAGGGGAATCCCCAGTCGTTCTCCGAACCCCAGCATCAGCACCAGCCGGCGGATGTCTTCCTGCCCGGTACGTTCCGCGATGCGGGCCAGGGCTTCCAGTCTCGGTGCCCCCAGAAGGATTTCCTGCAGCGCGATTTCAAACTCCTCCCGTAACGGACCCGGGCGAAACCGGCGGGTTGTGAACTGAATGGCCGCATTGGGGGCGAGCCCCGCCTGCACGGAGACGATCAGCTGATCCAGAAAATCCGGGAGCTGCCGTTCAATGAGGGTTTTCCTGCGGCTGGCCTGGCTGTGCATCTGAAAATCCACGGCGAAAAAGCCGAACAGCGTTCCCAGAATGGCCCATTTCAGGATAGCACTGGCAGGCTGCCCCAGCATGTACGCAATGCCTCCCCCGATGATCAGGAAGACCACCGATGCACCGAATTTCTGGGTGAAAAGCTGCCCGATGGTGAGGTCGTACTGCCCGGACTGGGTACGGAGCCGCTGCAACCAGTCCAGGTATCCTTTCGGGAAGAGCCGGGACAGCACCGGCCAGATCAGCTGGTAGATGTAAAACCCCAGCCGGTCGGTGATGCTCTGGGCCTGTACGGAAAAGGCCTCTTCCGAGCGAATGGCCCTGCGGATCCGCAGACGTTCAAGCCGCTGGCGGATGGCCACGGCTTCTTTCTCGGGCACGAAACTGATCAGGAGAAACCCCCAGAGCAACATGGTCACAATGAGCAGAATCAGCAGCAAAAGGGTGGTCATCTTCTCATACCTCGATGTTTACGATCTTCATGATGATCCACCAGGCAAATCCGTCCAGAAAGATCACCAGTCCCCAGATCAGCAGCCCTATCCAGTGCTCAAACATGGGACGCATGTAGTTGGGGTCCATCCAGTTGAAGGCGGCTGCCATGAAGAAGGGGAGGGCCACGATCACCATGGCGGAGAGACGGCCTTCGGCCGTCAGGGAATTGATACGCCGGCGGAGCCGGCGACGCTGGGAGATGGTTTTGGCCACCTGATCAATCACCTCGGCCAGCGAACCACCCGTCTGGAGCTGAATCACCACCGCGGTGGTGAAGTTCTTGAGTTCTTCACTCTCCGGCACGCTCTTTTCC
>JALUJC010000293.1:562-7548 GCA_027053375.1 Caldifarciminota bacterium | reverse complement strand
GAAAGGGTGTGCGGGCCCTCCGTCCACGTAATGGGAAGGGACAGAACAGAATCACCGAGGGGAAGCGTCAGGCCTGTGTCCCAGGTCATCCAGGCCCATGCCCATCCGGAAACCAGCGGTGACGCCCCATCCCGCATGCGAACCGACAGGGTCGCATCCAGTCGGTTAACCACCAGTGTTTCGCCGGGCAGCCACGATCCCTGCAACCCCACCAGCCAGGCCACAGGGGGGGTGGTATCCTGTGCAAACCAGAGTAGCGTGTCCAGCAGGAACTGGTGTGCATCCCGGGCCTGGAGATGAAAGAGATGCCATCCCGTCCCCGGGGGTGGGAGGGTCTGGAAACGGTCTGTTGCAGTGGTCCAGGGCTGGTTGTCCCAGCGATACCGGATCATGGAGAGTCCGGACATGTCCAGAAGGACAACCTGGAACCCTTCGCGTCCAAGGACCACCCCCCGGTCCCGTGTCACAAAATGCTGGGGAAGGTTCAGTTGCAGGGATGGGGGAAACGTGTCCGGTGGCTGGTGTTCCACCTGAACCCGAACCAGGGTGTCTGTGGTATGCTGGAGGGAATCGGTAGCCTGCACCTCAAGGCTCAGCGGCCCCTGCGGCAGCGCCTCCGCGGAAACGTGAAGGGTTTCCTGCGCCTCAAAACGCAAACTTCCCACCGTCAGGGTGAGCCGCTCCACCCCTGCGGGTGCATCCTGTGCCACGATATCCACTCCATCCCCCAGGTACAGCGTGAGCGGGCTGTCCGGCAGTGCACGATGCCATGTCCACTGCAGGACGGGTGGGTCCGCGTCACCTTCCCAGCGAAGGGTTTCTTCCAGTGTCCACCCCAGGGAGTCCTGGACCCGAACGAGAAGCGATCCCGGACCTTCTCTGACGGGCCACAGAAGGGTGGAATCTCCTTTGATGATTCCCGGGAATCCCTGTTCCAGGGAAAGATCTGCCACGCCAGACAGAGAATCCCGGTAGACACGCCGCATGGTATCGCCGGCAGAAACCACCCAGGGGCCTCCCGCCGGACCGCGTCGCACCCCTCCTGTCCAGAAGCCCGCAGGCGGTGAGGCATCCCGGAGAAAGGAAAACGCTGTAACTTCTGTGTTTCCTGAACGGTCGGTGACCTGAACTTCCAGGGTGAGGGGTCCGTCGCCGGGAGGCACCGGAACCGGCTGGGAATAGGGAAGAAACCCCCCGGGCCGGGTCTCATTCAGGATCCAGCGATACCGGATTTCCTCCACACCGCTCACGGAATCCTGTGCCTGAAGGTGCACCAGTGAGGACTCCCGAACAATCCAGAATGTGTCCCGCCTGAGGGATGGTCCTGTGACCTGGAGCTGGAGTACCGGAGGAACCGTGTCTCCTGGAAAGATCACCCGTACCGAGTCCGCCCCCTGAAGACCCTGCCACCGGGCTTCCGCAATCAGGGTATACGCTCCCACAAGGGTTTCGGGTGGCATCCAGAACAGAGGAACCCCCTGATCCAGCTGGTTGCCCAGCCACGTACGTCCCGTGTCCATGGCCAGATACCACTGCACCACAGGATGGAGGTCTCCCGGGGTATGGGCCAGCAGGGTCATCCTCCCCTGGACATGTTCACCGTCTACCGGTCGGTCAATCTGCACAGAAATGCGGGCGGGCATAAGAACCACAGGGATCTCCAGCACATGATTTCCACCTTCTCCTGTTGCCCAGATAAGCCGGGTGGGAGGATGCCCCTGAAGATAGACGCCACGGGCATCCCGTCCATCCCACACAAGCACGGTGGACCCTGCGGGAACGGTTTGTTCCGCCAGCCACTGAACCGTGTCCCCCTCCGGAGACAGGCGTACCCAGCGAAGGGTTCCGGATTGGGGGACCCATACGTGAAGGGATCCGGGATGTTGCGGGGAGAGGATCAGGGGAAGTGGGCTCAAAAGGCGGATCCCCGGGGAAGGTGTGCCTGTCTGAACCGTGAGAAAGCGGGTCGGACGGTTCCAGCCCGGGGCGTCTACTTCCAGGCGTAATCCGGTGGAGTCCATCCCTGACGGCACCTGAACGGTGATTCGGGACACCGCACCATTGGCCAGTTTCCAGGTTTGCTTTGTGTGGGGAACCGGCGTCCACACCGCACCGCTTTCCCCGGGAGGTGTATACCACGAAAGGGAGACCGGCAGGGTATCATGGAAGGTCCCTGGCCCGGACACCCGGGGCCAGACTTCCAGCAACAGCCCCTGCGGGGTCGCCCGAACCACCCGCACGCGCAACTGACCGGTCAGGGTATGGGTGGAGTCCAGAAGTCCCACCCGTCCCACCGGAGGAATGGACGCGCGGAAAAGGGTGAAGGTTTCCTGTCCTGACGTCTGCACGGAACGCAGGGTGGGGAGCGGAAGGATGGATCCGTCTTTGCCCAGGGTGTACAGGTGAAGGCTGGCCAGGGTGCTGCCGGGAACCGCCACCTGGATTTCTCCCTGCAGCGTATCCGGTGTCCACCGCACCAGCGGGGTGGTATCCACCACCACCGGATCCAGGAGGGGATCCATCTGCTCGCGGGGAATCAACCAGACCGCACCGTCTCCCCGGGAACCCGGTACAGGGAGAAGGCGGGCGGTATGCCGGGGGGATACCACAGATCCGGAAAGTGGATCCCCCGTACGATAGGTGGCCACCCACAGGGTGTCTCCCTGACGAAGGGCGATCCGGAGGGTCCCGGCCAGGGATTCCACCGGGATCCAGGCCAGCAGCGTGTCCCGCTGCGTCACCGGTATCTCGCGCGACAGAACCTGGACTTCGCCCTGCATCACCACCAGTCGGGCTGTCCCGGCGGTTCCATTGCCACCATACACCGGGATCCACGCATGACCTGGAACCGGAGAAAGGGCATACACCGCCGCGTTCCAGAGGTTCCCGGTGTCCATCCTCACCTGGAGGTCCGGCAGCAGAGAATCGCGAAGCGAATACAGGGTGGAAACCCGTGTACGAAGGGTGACCCGCGGCGGCGCATGGTCCCAGCGGAGGGCATCGGGATGTCCGGTGACCCGGGCCGTTCCACGGATTCTTGAGATCCGGCAGGAAGGGGGGCGCAAATCGCTTTCCATACGGATCCAGAGGGACCGCGCTCCTGCATAGATCAGCATTCCTTCCGGCATCGTCACGCCTTCCACACAGCGGAAGGTATCCACATGAAGCGTCTGTGGGGTCTGGATCCGGATCATCACCGAATCAAGAACATAGCCGTATCCCGCTGGAATCCCTTCCATCCATGCCAGCGTATCGTCCCATCCCACACCGGTGGGTCCCCACACGCCGCTGTCCACCACGGCCTGTTCCACGAGATCTCCGGGAGAGGCCTCCTGCAGCGTGGCCTGTGCAGAATCCGCCGAACCCGGCGTGACCCACCGACGTCCCCAGCGCTTCCATTGAATGCGGAGGGTTTCCGGATGGACGGGATAGTGATGGAAAAGGGTGTCCCCCACATGAAAAGGCGGAAAACCCCGGGACAGACGGCGAACGATACGCCACGCAACGTTTCGGATGGCCGGGTCGTGATCCGGCGTCCACAGGGTGTCCTGCAAAAGGTTTTCGGGGACAGAAAGGGAAAAAAGCGGCCCGGTCAATGCATGGGTTTCCCGCACAGGGCCGGACACTCCACCTTTCCAGAACGTCACCTCGACCTGATAGCTGTCATGCTGCGCGGATGAGATTCCGAGAAGGGTGTCCAGACGGAAGGATCGTGCCGTGTCTTCCATCCAGAAAGAGAGGGACGTGTCTCCCCGTAACCAGTGTGCCAGATCCGGAGAAAGGCGAACCCTGACCACCTGGAACACGTTTTGCTGGGTAATATCCAGCACGAGCGCACCCACCGTAAGTGTCCCTGTTTCACCAAGGGAACGGGGTGGGCTGACGCCACGGAGGATGGTGGAATCGGGATCTCCCAGCCGGCAAGAGGTGGCGTAGTGCACCAGGGAAATGGGATGACCGTTCACAAGACGGAGATCCGTATACAGCACCTCTGTCGGACGGAATGCAGGCGTTCCACGAGGAATGTCCAGAAGACCTGCATTTCTTTCGAGATTCTGCTTTCCCTCCGGCGGTACGTATCCGGTGTCCGCGCCGGTGGCACGCACAAGCCAGAAAGTGTCCTGCGGGGCATGATCCAGAAGAAGTGCAATTCCCATGGCATTCCGCCACTGAGAAAGGCGGAGGGTGTCTCCTGGAGTAAGGGCATCTCCCCCGTGAAAGGTCCATCGCAGGGTTTCTGCAGGCTGGAAGGGATTGATCACCCTCACCATTACGGAATCACCCCCAAACACCGGAAGTCTCAGATGCATCCAGGTCGTGTCCTGCGTCGGTTCCCAGGTAAGACGGGTCTCAAACCCCGGAAAGGTGCCCAGCACGTTGAGTGGATGTGTGTACTGGTAGACACCGCTGCGGAACGTGTCTTCTATTGCATGATCCATGGACGGCACCCACACCGGGACATCCTGCCGGGTTTTGCTGATGCCGTAAAGGTGAAACGCCGTAATGGGGTCGGGTGCACAGGTCCCCACATACCGCCAGGTGGGGTCTTCTTCGTGCGTGATTACCGGAGCGGGGAGAGGCGGCATTCCTTCTGCGGGGGCGCAATCGGTGGTTTGTGCCTGAACATGGAAGGTTCCGGTGGGGAGGGAGGTCATCGTCGGAAGGAGGACATCCACTGTGGAGTCTCCTCCGCTCCGGTAGGCCACCAGATACAGGGAGTCCAGATTCTGCAGGAGCGAAGAATTCAGGGAGAAGACCAGAGACCCCGATCCCCAGACGTCCAGAAGGGGTACGACACCCCTCCGGGGAACCCAGTAGCCGAACCTGACCTGGAGGGTGCAGACCACATCTAAGGGCCAGCCCCATCCGGTGACGTGCATGTCGGTCCACACCCGGAGAGGTCGCCTCCCGGACAGCTGCTCTTCCTGGATGATCCAGTCGTCATCCAGGATGCGCGGTGGGCTACCCGAAGATGAGTCCAGGAAAGCCGCCGGGACCCGCAGCACAGAAGGCGTGGCCCTCCGCCAGACCCCCCCGCGGATGACCACAGGGAAGGAGGCGCTGGTGTCGCCTATCTGGAGGGTCAGCGAATAGCTCCCCGGGACAGGCGCACGGGTGGGTACCAGGGTCCACCGGAGGGTGTCCCGGAAAGGGGTCAGGTCCACCCTGCCCGAATCCACCACCTGCATGCCCTGAAGAAAACGCCAGGAAAGCCGGGTCGGGACCGCCACACCTGCTTCTACCTGGATGCCCCGCGGGACAGGATGGGCCGTGTCCACCCAGAGCGTTTCAGGACGGACGTGGATAAAATGGATCCGATGGTCTCTTTGCAGCGAAAGAAGGGTGTCCCCGCTTCCGAAACCGGGGATGATCCATCGCAGGGTATAGGGACCTTCCGGCAGAATGCCCCATCCGCCCGCATCCTTTCCCTCCCATGTGAAGGAAGGGGTGCCTGCAGTGATGCCCTGCGCCACCTCCACGCCCTGCGCCCCCACGCGCAGCACGCCGGTGTGCTGTTCCACCTGCCATCCCCTGTGAGGTGCATGGATGGTCCAGGAATAGAGGGTATCCCGCAGCAGGGAATCCGGAAGCAGGAGGGAGAGCCGGGCCGTATCATGGAGGATCCAGGCACCGGGCAGGGAATCCCCCTCCACATCCTGCAGCGATCCTTCAAACCGCAGCATCATCAGTGCGCCGGAGGAGGAAGTGTCCGGACGAAAAGAAAGCACATAGTGATCCTGAACCCATCCCAGTGCCCATGTCCCCGGATTCAGTGATCCCGGGATCCCGTGGTCATCCAGGAGATGGGGAAACGTGCGATGCCACACCGCACGACCATGGGGATCCAGGATGAACATCTCCATGGGAACTTCCGGACCGGTCCATTCGGGCTGAATGCTCAGGACTTCTCCCCGATCGGGGGAAAAGGTGGTGGAAGGTTCGCCCGGACCGGGCGGGGTTATCGCCGGCGTGCCATCGGTTTGTTCCACACGAAGATGCAGGGCCAGTCTTCCCTGCACCGGACGGATCTGTTGAACCCGCACCTGAAGGGTATCCAGCAAAAACCAGGAAGCGTCCTGCGCCAGAAGGAGGAGGGTGTAGGTTCCCGGACTGGAAGGGGTCCACTGCGCCAGCGGTACAGGCTGGGGGATGGTGCCAGAGGGGTCCTGTAAACGTACCACACCGGAAGAATCCCAGATTCCAGGAAGAGGGACATCGGGTGTGTTCCCCAGGGTGTCTTTGATGTTCCGGACCAGAAGTTGCCAGCGAAGCAGGGGACCGCCACTCGCACGATCCGGATCGTCCACCCGTCCTTCCACCACCAGCGTGCTGAGCGGGAGGGTGTCCCCGTTCAGGGGGCGGGTGATCTGCACCCCATAAGTGCGGTAGGCTACGGTCACCTCCGAGGTCACCCGGTTTCCTGCCCGGTCTTCCATGCGGATGCGAAGCACATGCTGTCCCGGCGTCCAGCCGGCCGCGGAAACGGGCAGGGACATGCTGAGGGTGGTGGAATCCACACCCGGTGAGATGTGAAGGGTTTCAGGGACAGGAGCCAGCCGAAAGAGGGTGCCGCCCGTGAGATTGAAGACCGGGTCAGGGAACTGGACCTTCACCTGCACCACGGTGTCCCCCATCACCAGCGTGGGTGCCTGGACCTGCAGGGTGGGTGGGGTACGGTCCACCCGCAGGGTGTCGGTTCCGCCTTCAAGCAAAGCCGCTGCCGGGAGAACCGTGTCATTTCCAGCCTGATCCACCAGGCGGATCTGAAGCGTGTACACCCCGTCGGGGATGCCCGGGATCTGCACCGTGTTCAGGGTGTCGGGCCATCCCTCTTCACGAAAACGTGACGGCGGGAGGAGGTCCACCGTGCGGACAAGGGTATCCCCACGGTAAAGATCCTGGAAGGTGGCCTCCATGCGACATTCCTCGTTGACCCGAATGCGTGCTTCCGGTGGGTCTGTGGCGTTCCATGTGGAGGGCATGGG
>JALUJC010000293.1:0-552 GCA_027053375.1 Caldifarciminota bacterium | reverse complement strand
GTCCTGCCCGATCCTGCACCTGGAGGTGCAGGGTATACGCACCATCCGGCAGCGAGGCTGTGGGGATCTGGAGGGTCCGGGGATCCTTGAAATACAGGGTGGATTCTGCAGGTGCCTGCCAGGCGCGCACCACCTGACCGGTTGCATTCAGGAGTCTCCAGCCCCAGGTCTGTGCAGACCAGATTTGATCTTCCAGGTTGTCCCGTGCCATCCAGTGAATCAGGAGGGTATCCCGCCGGCGATTGGGCACGATTCGGTCAAGTTCCTGAATCTGTGGTGGGGATGCATCCACAAAGAAAGGCACATCCAGCCAGGTCAGCTGTCCCGCCTCGTCCACCACCTCAAAATGGATCCGATAGACACCCTCGGGAAAGTCTCCCTGGATGAAGGGGAAAGCCTGCTGAAGAGGGAGGCGCATGCGATAGCCAAACAGGGTGTCTCCTGTTTCAGGGTCCACCACCGGGAAGGTCATCTGTTCCATGGGATATCCCTGCGCCGTGGGTGAAAACACCCGGCTGGTTTCCGGGTTGACCAGGAAGCGCTGCAGGGAGT
>JALUJC010000292.1 GCA_027053375.1 Caldifarciminota bacterium | reverse complement strand
CATGTTTCTTCAGGAGGAGATCCCGGCCGAGGTGCAGGCGGAGGGGGTGAGCACCCTGCCTGCACGTGAGGTGTATGAGATTCTCTCCAGTCTTGAACCTTCCATGGTGACCCTCAGGGGGACCCCCGGCGTCACCGAACTGGTGACGGAACACGGTGCCTTCCGGTTTGCCGCCATGGATCCGGTGGAGTTCCCGGAGTTTCAGGAATACCCGGAATTTACCACAGGCAGGGTGGAACTGGGGCCTTTCCTGGAAGGACTGAAACTGGTGGATTTCTGTGTGGCGCCCCGGAATGAACCCCGTCAGTTCCTGACGGGAATTCTGATGGAGGGGCGGGGAGAGGAACTCCGTCTTGTGGCATCCGACGGGTATCGTCTTGCGTTCTGGAGCCGTAGAGTGGGAGACTTGACTCCCTTTGAGGCCATCGTGCCTGCTTCCTCCTTTGATCTTTTGAGGACCCGTAAGGAACTGGATATGGAGTTTTCGGTGCAGGGGGGCTTTCTCTGGATGAAGTTTGCCAATGGGTGGGCCTATACCCGCCTCCTGGAGGGTCCCTATGCGCCCTATGAGGAGGTGATTCCCCGGGAGGAAGGCGCCGTGCTGACAGGAGAAACCGAGGCGATGGTGCGCATGCTGCGCCGGCTTTCCCTTTTCGCTTCGGCCCCCACCCATCGGGTTACGTTCCTGTTCCGTCCGGGTAAGGTGGAAGCCATGGCGGAATCCCCGGACCAGGGGGAAGCCAGAGAGCAGGTTCCTGGCGATTACACAGGCCCCGAGATGGAGCTGAGTTTCCACGTGCTGCAGCTCCGCGAGATTTTTCAACACCTTCCTTCGGAACGGTTTCGCATGGTCCTGGTGGAGCCCGAACGCCCCGTGCGGGTGGAGCCGGAGACCCCGGACGAGGAGGGGCGGTTGCTCTATCTTACCGTTCCGCAGAAGGGAGAGTAAAGCGTGGCGCTCCGCTTCGGGACCGCAGGCGTGCCCCATGCATCCCCGAAGTCCAGCAGCGTATCCGGGGTTGAAACCATCCGGAAACTGGGGCTCGGGGCGATGGAACTGGCTTTTGTCCGGGGTGTCCGAATGGGGGCAAAAACTGCTGAAAAGGTTCGGGAAACGGCAAAAAAACTGGATGTGACCCTCACGGTTCACGCCCCCTATTACATCAACCTACTCAGCGAAGAGCCTGACAAACGGGACGCATCCATCCGACGGATTCTGGATGCCGCCCGGGTGGGCGCGCAGGCGGGGGCAGTCAGTGTGACGTTTCACCCTGGCGTCTATGGAAATCGGACACCGGCGCAGGCCTACCAGGAGGTTCGCACCATCCTGGAGGATCTGATGGCGCAGCTCCAGGAGGAGGGGGTCACGGTGGATATCCGTCCAGAAACCCAGGGAAAGCCTGTGCAGTTTGGTTCCCTTGAGGAGGTCCTGCGTCTGGCAGCAGAAATTCCGGGCATCAAACCGTGCGTGGATTTTGCCCATCTACATGCGCGCAGTGGCGGTGGATGGAACGATCCACAGGCTTTCCATCAGGTGTTTGACCGGATGGAAGACATGCTGGGTTCGTCGTCGTTGAAGGACGTACATCTCCATATTTCGGGTATCGCCTATACCGAGAAGGGAGAACGCCACCATCTGGACCTTCCCGAATCGGATTTTGCATACCGGGACTGGATTCGTGTCCTTGTTGATCGGGAAATTGAGGGCGTGGTGGTGGTGGAGAGCCCCAACCTGGAGGAGGACGCCCTGCTCCTTCAGCGTCTGTACCAGGATGCACTGTCCTGAGCATTGCATCGCTGGGGGATACGGGCGTTTTCATTGACGGTCCCCTGAGGCGCACGTATAATCCCCGATACCATGGGGGAAACGCTCAATGTCTTGATGGTGAGCGATTTTTATCTGCCCAAACCGGGGGGGATTGCAGAACACGTGCATCATCTCACCCTGGAACTCCGCAGGCGCGGGCACAACGTGCATATTGCCACCGGAAATGCGCCGCGGAATGTGCCCCATCACGACCCACCTTTTGTGCACCGTATGGGGCGAACGGTGCCCATCCCCATCAACAAGTCCATGGGGCAGATCACCCTTTCTCCCCTTCTCCTGCGGCGATTGAAAAAATTGATGACGCGTATCTCTTTTGATGTTGTGCACTGCCATCCTCCCCTTGCCCTGAGCCTGCCGCTCGCGGCCCTGACCCTTTCGGAAAGTGTGAACATTGGTACGTTTCATGCCGCACATGAAAGTCAGCGGCTGTATGACC
>JALUJC010000291.1 GCA_027053375.1 Caldifarciminota bacterium | reverse complement strand
ATGTGGAACTGGGCGCCCGGATGGTTCCCTTTGCAGGGTTTTCCATGCCCATCCAGTACACAGGGATCGTGGAGGAACACCGCTGGGTGAGACAGTCTGCGGGGTTGTTTGATGTCTCCCACATGGGAGAACTGGAAGTGGAGGGATCCGAAGCCGGAGAAGCTCTGGCATACGTTCTGGCGGGCGATCCCCGGAAACTGGCCCCTCATCAGGTCCTGTACACCCCTCTCCTGAACGAGCGGGGTGGTGTGGTGGACGACCTCCTTGTGTATCGTCTGGGAGAACACCGCTACCTCCTGGTGGTCAACGCGTCCAACACACAAAAGGACGAACAGTTTCTCCGTGAGTATCTTTCCACCTTTCAGATCACCTTGCACAATCGTTCCGATGAAACGGCGCAAATCGCACTTCAGGGACCCAAGGCGGAAAGCGTCCTTCAAACGCTCACCGATACCGACCTTTCCAGCCTCAGGTACTACTGGAGTGCAGAACTTTCGCTACTCGGTCATCGCCTCCTGGTCTCCCGTACGGGCTACACAGGGGAAGACGGCTTTGAGGTGTACGGTCCTGCGGATGCGCTCCTTCCGCTCTGGGACCGGTTGCTGGAACATCCTGCAGTGCGGCCCGCCGGGCTGGGTGCACGCGATACGCTTCGCCTGGAGATGGGTTATCCCCTGTATGGCAACGATCTCTCGGATGAGATCACACCGCTGGAAGCCGGGCTCCGATGGACCGTGGACTGGGAAAAGGAACGTTTTCTTGGAAAAGATGTGCTCCTTCAACAAAAGGAACAGGGGGTTCGCCGGATTCGCGTGGGGTTGCAAACCTCCTCCAGAAGGTACATTCCCCGGCCTCATCAGACGGTGGTGGTGGAAGGCAATGATGTGGGCTATGTCACGAGCGGGACCCTTTCCCCCACCCTGAACGTGGGGATTGCGCTTGCCCTTGTACGTCCGGAACACCGGAGCCCGGGGACAAAGGTAACCATTGCCGGAAACCGGACCTTCCCTGCGGAAGTGGTCCGACTTCCCTTTGTTAAAAAGACCAGCCTCAGGCGGAGGTAAGCTGTGAAAATCGTCACACATCCTCTGTGGTCTGCGGTGTATGCTATAGGCAGAACCCGAACAGGAGGTGTGGCATGAAACCTCTGTGGTATTTGATTCTGGTGGGTTTTCTTCCACTTACGCTGTCCGCACAGAACACCTTTGATCCCGGGAACAACCCCGGACCCGCCATCGCCGAATTCGCCGCGGGGACCCTGACAGGCATCAGCGGTGGCTACATGGGCTATTCCTATGCCCGGGGGCACTGGGCCAGCCGCGTGGAGCCCTATGATGATCCGCTCTGGCGCTTTTTCTCCTCCACCGCCAGTGTGGCCGGATTCGCGGTGGGCGAGGCCCTGGGTTCCGCCGTGGGGGTGTATCTCACCGCGCGTTACGGGTTCGGATACAGGGAAGGCAACTTCCTGAACACCCTGGGAGGGGCCACCATCGGCACCATCCTGGGGGTGCTGGCAGGCGCCTCCGGCTATGACGCCCGATCCACAGTGATGATGGTCACGGCATTTCTTCTGCCGGCAACAGGCGCCGTGGTGGGATATCACTGGGACTACTTCTGGAACCAATGGAACGGGAAGGGAGGATCATCATCCACACAGGCAGCAAGGCCTCCGGTGGTGATCCCTCTCTTTGCGCTGAAGTTTTAGACGGGTGTGCTGGAACACGTAGGAGGGGACACGATGCAGCATGTACTGGTTACAGGAGGGGCCGGGTTTATCGGTTCTCATATCGCCGAGGGATTGTTGCTTCGGGGAATCCCCGAGGTCACCATTCTGGACGATTTCTCCACCGGTCGTTGGGCCAACATCGAGGACATCCTGGCGCAGTTCAGCCGACGCGGCTGGTCCATGGAACGCACGGATCAGGAAGACCTCTGGAACATCTGGCTGTCCCACGGATCGGAAAAACGCCTGCTTCGTGTGGTACCCGGGGACGTGCGCGACCTCACCCTGCTCCGCAAACTGACCGAAACGGTGGATGTGATCGTACATCAGGCCGCCATCCCCTCTGTGGCACGTTCCGTGGAACGCCCCCTTCCCACCCATGAGGTGAACGTCACAGGAACCCTGACCCTCTTTGAGGTGGCCCGGGAACGCGGGATCCGGCGGGTGGTATTCGCCTCCAGCAGTTCCGTGTATGGCGACACCCCCACCCTGCCCAAGCGAGAGGATATGACCCCTGCCCCTCTCTCACCCTATGCGGTTTCAAAA
>JALUJC010000290.1 GCA_027053375.1 Caldifarciminota bacterium | reverse complement strand
GAAACATTCAGAGTGAAATGCTGCTCTTTGAGCCCTCCTTCTGGAAAGCGGTGGTGGAGCTCTTTCGGGTGGAACGGGTTTCTGTTGGCTGGATTGCTCGGGAGATTCGTTTTCCCCTTCCCCATGCAACCGTTCATGCGCCCCGTCGGGTTCCTCAGACCTACGGTGCGTTCATGATGTTCCGCACGCGTGCGCTGCTGGAGGTTGGAGGATTCCCGGAACACAGATTTCTGTTTGGTGAAGAGCTGTTTCTGGGTGCCCGTATGCGGAAGGCTGGATGGGAAGTCTGGTATGATCCCCGGGTGCATGTAATCCATCGTCAGGGACAGAGCATTGGCCAGCTCTGGCATCTGGAGGAACGGTTCATCCGTGTTCGGGAGGCGGAATGGGAGGCGTACCGTGCGTTGCTGCCTCCATGGAAGGCCTGGCTCTGGTGGGGGTTAAGGCGCTTAACCCTTGAGATCAAGCTGGTGTATGAAAGGTTCAGGGGGAGGGAGGAACAACAACAGCGTTACCGTCGTTTACGTTCGGTGTATGTGCCTCCCCGTTCCCGCGCCCGTTCCCGTTGAAGTTGCTGCTGAAGACGCTGAATTTCTTTCCGGAACGTTTCCCGAACCTTTTCGCTCGGGGTTCTTTTCTGGAGTTCTTTCAGAACGCCAATGGCCACCCGGGTGCGGATTTCTTTCTGTGAGATCCGCCGCGCAAGTTCTTCCAGGCCGGGGGGGGCTCCGGGCGTACGTGCCGCCCATCGCAGGTAGTGGGCGGCATTTGTGGTATCGTGTAGAAAATAGAAATAGGTAAACCCAACGAAGAAGGGGAGGTGCCAGCGTTCCGGATGTTGAATGGCGCCGCGAATCAGAAAACGGATCACGTTCCTCAGAGGTTCGGGGGAATCCCGAAACTCCCAGGCAACAAGGCCATACGTTCCATAATAGATTTCCCAGTTTGAGGTGTCCAGATCGGCCAGTGCCTGGAGATTTAAAAAAAGGTTCTGGAGCCGTGTGCTGTCCCAGAGGGTGTTCTCCTCAATCAATTCCCCGATACGGATTCGGAGCCACACCCACAGCAGGTTTTCCAGAAGTGCGCGTTCGGTGGGTGCCGCGAGGCCCAGCACATCCCCACGGGGGAAGACCGGAAGATCCCCTTTGATCTGGCGTTCATGGAGCAACTTCAGCGCCCACGTCCCCTGGATCATCAGGGCAAGCAGGACCCCAAATATGCGGTATCCCCTCATGTGAATTCCCGACGTTCAAACAGAAGGCTCCCAAGCTCGATCAGTGCAAAGATATAGGCCAGGGCATAGGCCACGATCCCCAGGGGGTGGGACTCCGGGGTTCGCAGGAGATAGTCAAAGTGGGGCCAGATCCATTCCAACTGGTCCACAACCCGCTGGAAAGATGCAGGGAACATGGCCTGACCGGTGGGGGAAAGAAGGAACCGATAGACCTCTTCCAGGGTGGTTCCCACCAGGAAGACGGCAAATCCACCGACCACCACCAGAAGGGGGGATTCAAAGAAACTCAGCAGGAAAAAGAGTACCGCCTGAAGGAGGGCCAGCGCCACGCCGACAGCAGCCAGCCGGAAAAGCTCACGGTTGAGATCCACGGGTGTACCATAGGGATGGGCCATTGTCCGGTGAACCAGCTGGAGGATGCTCCCCCCTCCCAGGATCCAGAGCAGTGTGAAAAGTGTAAGAAAGAGCACGAACCCAAGGAAGCGGCCTTCAAAATAGGCAGCCCGGGACAGGGGGCGGGAGAGGTAGACCCAGAGGGTCTTCCGCTCGTACTCACGGATCATCAGGGCCAGCGTTTCCATCAGAACCCAGAGTACACCCCAGAGAACCATGCCTGCATGCAGAAACGATGCGGCGTACCGTTCGGCTTCAAACATGGCGAAATCTGCAAATTTATACGCCAGGAGGATCCAGATCACGCTCAGACCAAGAAACGTCCAGCTCCCCCGGTCTTTTCGGAGTTCCCGGAAGGTCATCCACAGAATGGCCAGACGGGCTCTCATGCCTGGAGTTCCTCCAGAAACAGCGCTTCCAGGGTCTTCCCGGAGGATTGAAGCGTTTCCGGCGTCAGCGTTCGTCGCAGGCGTCCCCGGATCAACAGACCGATCCGTGTGCAGACCCGCTCCACGTCGGTCAGGATATGGGAGGTAAACAGGATGGTTTTCCCTTCGCGGTGCATCCTCTGGAGAAGGGCCATCACCTGATGCCGGGAAGGAGGATCCAGACCACTGAGGGGCTCATCCAGGATCAGAATTTCCGGATCCGGGAGGAACGTGAGCAGAAGCGCGACCTTCTGGACATTCCCTTTGGAAAGTTTGCGCAAAGGAATGCGGAGGTACGCCTGGAGCTGGAGATGTTCTGCAAGGATGCGTGTGCGTTCCCGGGTGTACGCACGGGGAAGGCCATAAATTCTGGCGGTGTCCTCCACCAGTTCCAGCGGCGTAAATCCTTCAAAAAAATAGGGGTGCTCGGGAAGAAAGGTGAGGGACTGCCGCGCCCGGGGATCTCGTGGGGAGCGTCCCTGGAGCACCACCTGTCCCTTAGAGGGAAACGCGAGCCCCAGAAGAAGCCGGAGGGTGGTGCTTTTTCCGGCACCGTTATGTCCGATAAGCCCAAAAAGTTCTCCCCGTCTCAACGAGAGGGTAAAATCCTGAAGCGCATGAATTCTGCGGCGCCGGAAGCGATACCATTTCTCCACGTTCTCGAAAATCACCACGGTATCCATCGTCGGGATTGTACTACCCTGATGCTGAACGGTCCAAAGACAACGCGTGGGGATGGGAAGTGTGTGGTTCCCTGCACACCCCGTATACTATACCCGGTGAACCAGGAAAATGCAGAACGGAACGGGACAGGCTGTCCCTGTGGGAAACCGGTGAACAGAACACAGTCCCCCGGGGAGCCTGACTGCAGAGGTGTGGAATGAAGGATGGTCCCCTTGTCAGCGTTATCCTTCCCACCTACAATCGGGCATCCCTGCTGGTGGAGGCGATGGAGAGCGTACTGCGGCAAACCTACCCCCATCTGGAGCTGATTGTGGTGGACGATGGCAGCACGGATGATACCGCGCAGCAGGTCCACAGGTTTGCCGACCCGCGCATCCGGTATCTCCGTCTTGACGCCAACCGGGGGGTTTCTCACGCCCGAAACCGGGGACTTCAGGAAGCACGGGGGGAACTCATTGCCTTTCAGGATTCGGATGATCTCTGGGCACCGGATAAACTGGCGCGCCAGGTGCGCGCCTTTCTTGAGGCGGACCGGCCCGTAGGGGTATGGGGATCCTGGGAAGTCCTGTATCCCGATGGACATCGCCATCGTTTTCCCCGCCAACCACCCCGGGAGAACGAATCCATGGGGGTGTCCCTGCTGCATCGCGGACGGGGGATCTGTCCACAGGTCCTCCTTCTGCCGGCTTCATGGGCAAAGCGCAGTGTTTTCCCGGAATCGCTGTCCAATGCGGAAGATGTGGTGTATGTACTTCGCCTGGCAAGGCTTGGTCTCCCCTTTGTTTTTGTCCCGTATGTGCTTGCAACCGTACGCCGGTTTTCGGAAGAAGCGCATCTCTCCCTTCAGAAATCCGTACGTCCTTTGCTGGTGTGGGAACGCTCGGCTCCTGAACTTCAGACCCTCAGGGATCGGATCGGATTCCGGGTCTGGTATGTTGCCCCCACAGCCATCCGGGCAGGCTGGAAGGTGCGCCCCTTTTTCTGGGTCTTGCAGGGCCTATGGATGCGGGTGCTTTCTCTCCGGGATGCGGTGTGGTTCGGATTTCGGCTCTTTCGTGGTCCAGGGGGAAGGGCATGAGGTGGTTGTTCGTGGTGGTCAGTCACCCGTCCAGGGCGTCTCTGCTTGAGCGTTTGCTGAATTCCATCCATGTGGAGGAAGGGGAGATTCGCCTGATCTGGCAGGCCTCCACTGCGCCGGGGAAGCTTCAGACCCATCTCCCGCTGCGCCTGATTCATACGGACACGCGATGTCTGTCCTGCTCCCGGAACCTCGCCCTTGATGCACTTGATCATTTTGATGTTGTGGCCTTTCCAGATGATGACGCCTGGTATTCCCCGGATACGCTGCGAAAGGTATCGATGCTGCTGGAAGAACATCCGGCATGGGGAGGGGTGGTGGGTCAGCTGGTCACCGCAGAAGGGACACCCACAGGAAACCGGTATCCTTGCGGTCCGGTGGCCCTCACTCCACGCAACCTCTGGCGTGTGGTCAGCGCATCGGCATTGTTTCTGAGGGCAGAACATCTTGTACGTGTCGGGGGATTCCGGGAGGATCTGGGGCTGGGGGCCCCCACGCCCTATCAGGCCGCAGAAGACGCAGAGCTGGTCTGGAGGTTGTTGAAGGCGGACATTTATCTGGAATACACTCCGGAGGTGAGGATCTATCATAAGAACACGGAATCCCGGGATGTGCTCACGCTGGATCGGTACCGTGCCTATGGCCGCGGGATGGGGCGTGTGTTGCGTCTGCACAGGGCACCGCTGTGGGAGGTGGCCTATCACATCCTGCGTCCAATGGGGGGTGCGGTCCTTGCCCTGATGCGTGGAGACCTTTCACGGGCCCGGGTTCACCTGGCCGGTGCCCGGGGGAGATGGGAAGGATGGACAGGCCGGTGTTCATGAATGTACGGGTTCTCCGGGGGACCTACACAGGGGTCCAGCGGTATATCCAGCAAATGCTGGAGGGTCTTCCTTCCTGGATTGTTCCTGTCCGGCCACGCTGGTCCTCCCCCTGGACCGATCATTTCTGGGAGCAGGTGCTTCTCCCCGGGCGGGTGAGAGGTCACTGGCTATTCAGCCCATCCACCACCGGTCCCCTCCGACATGGGCGTCAGGTGGTAACGGTCCACGATGTGTATGTGCTGGAACCGGACTGTCAGGAAACCGGGATGCGTGTTCGCTGGTTTCGCTGGTTGCTGCCCCGGCTTCTCCCCCGTCTCCCGCAGGTGATTACTGTATCGCAATTTGCGCGTCGCCGTCTCCTCGCCCTCATTCCAGAAATCCAGGAAGAACGGATCGCGGTTGTCCCTCATGGTGTGGACCTTCAGCGTTTTCATCCTGCGACGTCCTCCTCTCAACATTCGCGTGGTGTGGTGCTTTCTGTGGTCAGCACACTTGCGCCGCACAAGGGTGTGGATCGTCTTCGCCGTTTTGCGGCCCGGCTTCATGAAGCAAGTCAGGGGAGGTTGCACCTGCGGGTGGTGGGAGGGCTTCCGGGGGAACGTTTACCCTCCGGGGAAGGGCTGGAGTGGATGGGTTATGTACCGCCGGAAAAAATTCCGGAATTGTACCGCGCTTCTTTTGCGTTTGTGTACCTCTCCCGCTATGACTCCTTTGGATTCCCGGTCCTGGAAGCCATGGCATCCGGTTTGCCGGTTGTGACCAGCGGGGCGGGAGGAATCCCTGAAATTCAGGGGGACGTGGGAATCCGTCTGAAGGGTGAGGACGATATGGAGCGGGGAATCCGGTGGTTGCTTGAACTTCTGGATCATCCCGGGCGATGGGAACAGGAGGGGAAGCGGGCACGTCAGCGCGCATCACACTTTCCGTGGTCCCGTACCCTCCAGAAGACACGGGCGCTTCTGGAACAGGTGGTGGGTCCATGAAGGTGGCATGGGTTGCCCATGCGAAAGACGCCCTGGTCCCCCACCGAATTCCCTGGATCCGGCATGTTCTGCAACAGGGGCAGGATGTGGTGGTGTTGTTCCCCGAGAAGGATCGTCCAGAGGACCCTTTCCCCGCACGGGTGGTGACCTATCCCTACGATCGGAAGACCCTGGCACCTCACCGGGTATCCCGCTCGGTACAGGCGCTCAAAATGTGGTGGCGAGAGGAACATCCACGACGGGTACATGCGTTCTCCCTTCGGGTGGGGGTGTATATGGCCCTCGCGATGGGAATAGCAGCACGGCAACACCTGGTGGTCTGGTTTGAGGGGCTGGGATCGGCTTTTCTGCCTGGGGAGGGCTGGCGACGCCGCATCTATGGTTTGCTGGGCCAGGGCGCTGTGCGATGGCTGGGTCACCGGGTTCGGGCTTTCGTGGTGTTGAATCCTGAGGATCGCAGGGTCCTTCACCGGCTTGCAGGGAAGGTTCCGGTCTTTGTTTTCCCTGGTGTGGGGCTGGATGTGGGGACCTGGCATCCGGCGCGGTGTCGAGAGATGCGTGCGCGTTTCAGGGAAGCAAAAGGGGTGCCGGGGGATGCGTTTGTGGTGCTGTATGCTGGACGGATGATCCGGGATAAGGGGATTTGCGAACTCAAAGGTGCCATGGAAGAACTGGTGGAGGACAGGTCCCTGCGTCTGTGGCTGGTGGGTCACGTGGACCCGGCCAATCCCTCTGCCCTGTCGTCCCACGTGCTCCGCGCATGGATGGAGGAAGACCCCCGGATCCGGTGGTGGGGATACCAGTCCCCGCTCCTTCCATGGTTGTGTGCGGCAGATGTGGTGGTGTTGCCCAGCTATCGGGAGGGACTTCCCCGTCTGTTACTGGAGGCGCTCGCCCTGGAAAAACCGGTTGTTGCCACGGATGTTCCGGGAAACCGGTTACTGGTTCACCACGAACAGACCGGCTTGCTCGTCCCCCCACGCGATCCAGTTGCACTGGCGATGGCCATCCACCGGATGATGCAGGATCGCCGGCGCGCGGAGGCCTGGGGGCGTAGGGGTCGCGCGTGGGTCTCCCGCACCTATGCCCTTCCCAGGGTGCTGGAGGCTCTGGATGACCTGCATCGAACCCTGGGAGATCTGGAATGAAGCGTGATTCTCTACTTGAAGGTGGATTGTTCGCCCTGGGTATCATCCTGGCAGTGGGTGCCGGGTCATGGCTGGCCTGGGCCTCCCCCTGGTTCTGGAATGCACCAGATGGAGCACAGCGAACGGTCCCGCTGGTGCTGGGATGGACGATTGCTGTCTGGACTGCCTGGCAGGCGGCCCAGGCGCGCATGCACCGGTTGTCCCGGGGGGAGGACATCTGGACCTGGAGTGTGTTGTTGGGGATGGCGGTGGCAGCGTTCCTTACAATCTGGGCGTTGTTTCGTTTGTATTATTCCAGGAAATTTCTTCTGGGGGCGTCGGGTGTGCTGTGGTTGTGGGGGATTTTTCGTTACATGCAGGGATCTGCACGACAGCAACCCCGGTATGGTGTGATTCCTGTGGGGCGTCTGGAGGTTCTTCAGGAACTGGATCAGGTGGACTGGGTCCGTGTCCCCCATCCCCGGGCACGGGATGTATTGAACGGACTGGAAGGGGTGGTGGTGGATTTTCCCTACCTGACGCCGGAATGGCAGACATTTCTCGGGATGTGTGCCGTGCGGTCCATCCCCGTGATCCCGCTTCCCCAGCTTGTCGAAGAGCGAACAGGGCGTGTACCCCTGAAGTTCCTCTCTGGTGAAGTGATCCAGGATCTGGCGCGGCCGCGACCCTACGTGTACTGGAAGGCATGGCTGGATCGGATCCTGGTCATCCTTGCCTTTCCGCTGTGGTTCCCGCTGGCGCTGCTCACAGGGGTGCTGGTTTTTGTGGACGTGGGATGGCCTGTGCTCTATGTGCAGGAACGGGTGGGGTATCAGG
>JALUJC010000289.1 GCA_027053375.1 Caldifarciminota bacterium | reverse complement strand
AATCCTCCAGGCTCGGCAGGAGGCCCGGAACCTGCCCCTCGTGGAACGGGACGAGGAAACCTGGAAGCACCTTCTCCTGGAGATGGTCCGGGAGGCCGAAGACGCCTTTCGCGTCTATGCCGTGCGGTTCCAGATCCGGACGATGAAAACCCGGTGGGCCAGCTGCTCCCGCCGGGGCACCCTCACCTTCAACCGGCTGACCCGGTGGTTGCCGGATGCGCTGCTCCGGTATCTGGCCCACCATGAGGTGGTGCACCTGCGCCATCCCCATCACCGCAGGGTTTTCTGGGACACCCTCCGGCGGACCCAGCTGGATGCGGAGGCAATGGAACGCCGTCTGCTGGCATACTGGTTTCGTCTGGTGGGATCCGCACCCTATCATACATTCCATTGAGGTGATGTTCCGTCCACGCGATCCTGACATGGATCTGTTGATTTACGTTGATCCACAGGGTGGTGGACCTGTATCCGCACATTACATGAACAGTTGATGGGCTGGGGTTGTGCCCGTAGAATTCCCGCATGGCGAAAAAGAAATCCACGAAGAAGTCACCGTACACCATCACCCTGATCCCGGGTGACGGGATCGGACCGGAGATCGTCCAGGCCACCCTTACTGTTCTGGAAGCCACCGGGGTTCCCCTGGAATTTGAGGAGGTGGTGGCAGGGGAGGCGGCGCTCGCGCTTTATGGGGATCCCCTTCCGGACAATGTCCTGGCCAGCATCCATGATCGGAAAGTGGCCCTGAAGGGTCCCCTCACGACACCGGTGGGACGGGGTTTTCGTTCCATCAACGTGCGAATTCGAAAAGCCCTGGATCTGTACGCCAACCTCCGTCCCATCCGTACCTTTCCCGGCGTGGAGGTGCCTTATCCCCGGGTGGACATGGTGATCATCCGGGAAAACACCGAAGATCTTTACTCCGGACTGGAACACGTGGTGGTTCCGGGTGTGGTGGAGAGTCTGAAGGTGATCACAGAGAGGGCTTCCCTGAGAATCGCGGAGTTCGCCTTCCGGATTGCGGAGCAGTGGAACCGGAAAAAAGTGACCTCCATCCACAAAGCCAACATCATGAAACTCTCCGATGGTCTTTTTCTGGAAGCGGTCCGAAAAGTGGCCATTCACCATCCGTCCATTGAGTATGAGGAGCTGATTGTGGACAACGCTGCCATGCAGATGGTGATGAACCCCACACGGTTTGACGTGGTGCTCACCGAGAACCTGTATGGCGACATCATGTCCGACCTGGCCGCGGGTCTGGTGGGCGGTCTGGGGTTCGCCCCCAGCGCCAACATCGGGGAGGACGTGGCGGTGTTTGAGGCCGTCCACGGGAGTGCCCCGGACATTGCAGGCAAGAACATCGCCAACCCCATCGCCCTGATTCTGGCGGGGGCCCTGATGCTGGACTGGCTGGGGGAACGGAAGGCTGCGGAATCCATTCGCCGTGCGGTGGAGATCGTCCTCCGGGAAGGAAAGATCCGCACGCCGGATCTGGGCGGCACAGCCAGCACCCAGGAACTTGCCCGGGCCATCGCGGATCGTGTCCGTTCCTGATTCCCCGCAATGCGACGCACAGAAGCACTCCTGATCGCCCTGCTTGGTGCGGGAGGGTACCTTCTCTTTCTGACCCACACCGACGCAGTCGCCCCCACGGCTTCCCTGGAACTGAAGGTGGACCGGAAACAGGTGCTTGCGGCTTTCCAGACATTCTGGGAGAAGCGTGGGGTCACACTTCACGGCTATACCCGGGCGATCCGGTTCTCCGGGAACAACCTGCCCTCGGTCTTCCTGCAGCAACAGGTGGGGCTGGACTCCACCCTTCATCTTGCCCGGGAGATCCTGCCGCTCTGGACCTGGGAAGTCCGCGCTTTTCGCCCCCTCCAGAAAACGGAATACCGGGCAGCCTTCCTCCCCTCGGGGCGTCTTGTGGCCTTCGGGGAACTCCTCCCGGAAACGCTCGCGCGGGACACGTTGACCGAAGAGGAAGCCTACCACGTCGCCCGGGAGGTCCTGACACGCCTTGCCGGCGACGCCGGTCCCTGGATCCGAATCTCCGCCCGGCGCGAAGGACGCCCAGCGCGGGTGGATTACGCCTTCGTCTGGCGATCTGCAACCCTCCGGTTCGGAGAGGGTGAGCTCCGCGCAGAAGTGGACGTTCTGGGGGATCGGGTGGGTGGATTCCGCCTTTTCCTGCATGTTCCGGAAACCTTTGCCCGCGCATATGCCGCGCGTCAGTCACGGGGACAGACCCTTGCCCTGCTCAGCATGCTGGGCACCCTGC
>JALUJC010000288.1:2893-7635 GCA_027053375.1 Caldifarciminota bacterium | reverse complement strand
GATCCCCGTCGGGGGAAGGAACCTGTCAGATCTGGGGGAACTCTATTATGCCCCCACGGTGATGCTGGATGCAGACCCTTCCATGCGGGTGATGCAGGAGGAGACCTTTGGCCCCGTGGTGGCGGTGCAGGCGGTGGATGGTCTGGACGAGGCCATTCTCTGGGCCAACGAATCACGATACGGTCTCACTGCTTCGGTCTGGACCCGCAGGCGAAAGCGTGCTGAGACCGTGATCCGGGAGCTGGAAGCCGGAGTTATCACGGTCAACAGCCATCTGTATACCTTTGCGGAACCCGAAAGCAGCTGGGGCGGGGTCAAACACTCCGGGCTCGGACGCACTCATGGCCAGTTTGGCCTGCGGGCCTTTGTGGAAGTTCAGTATGTGGATGCCTGGTGGTCCGATGCCAGGGAGCTGTGGTGGTATCCCTATACAGAACGGCTGGCGCGCCTCAGCGATCGTTTTCTGGAGGCCCTGATGACGCCCCGCTGGTGGGTTCGTCTGGGGAGACTCCCCCGTTTCCTTCCGGATGTTCCCTGGCTGTCTCGCCACCTTCCTCTCCATCGCCTTCTTCCCCGTCTTCTCCGGGGGCGGTAAGCCAGGCCAGGAATTCCGGATCTTCCAGCAGGGCTGGAACCGGTGGCTCGGCAAATTTCTGGGCCAGCAGAATACCCAGGATTCCCCAGATCACCCACAGAAAGCGCTCAGAGAACGCGGGGAAGAAGGGGAGTTCATACAGTAGCCAGAAGGGCACCAGCAGAAGATATTCGTAGCTCTGGAACAGCAGCAGATCCAGTACGGCAACCAGGAAGAGCGTTCCCCAGAAGAGCAGCGCGGGTGATTGAGCCAGACCAAGCAGGAAAAGAGAGAACATCAGCACCACCCGCACCCGGTTGCGCAGCGCCGGGTGGCTGATGGCGGCGAAAATCAGGGCGGCCAGACTGAGCGGAAACTGCCCCAGTGCCCAGAAGAGGAGAAAGGCAAAGAAGGAGAACCGGTGGAGGAAATCCGCCAGCCAGAGGGAAAACCGGGGCGGCGGATAATGGCGGAAATCCGCCCAGAATCGTTGCAACAGGGTTTCATGACGGTTCAGAAGTTCACGCATGCGATGGCTCCCATGGGGTGAGCCGTCCATCTTCAAGACGGAAATTGTGGTGCATAAAGCGCTGCAGTTCAGGATTGTGGGTGACCAGAAGAAGCGTGGTTCCATGGGTTTCGTTCAATGCCACAAGGTACTCCATAAGGTGCAGGCTGTTGCGACGGTCCAGGTTACCGGTGGGCTCATCCGCCAGCACCAGTGTGGGCTGGTGAATCACTGCCCGCGCCAGCGCTACCCGCTGCTGTTCTCCACCCGAGAGCACGCCGGGGAGGTGGTGAAGGCGCTCCCCCAGTCCCAGCTCCTTCAGGAGTTCAGCGGAACGTTCGCGTGCCTCTCCCTCCGCAATCCCCAGCAACAGCAGGGGGAGCATCACGTTTTCCAGGGCGGTGAGGTCAGGCATCAGATGGTGAAACTGGAACACAAATCCGTAGTGCTGTCTGCGGAAAAGGATGCGCGCCTCTTCGGGCATGCCCAGCAGATCCCGCTGAAGGACTGTCACGGACCCCCGGTCCGGGAGGTCCAGTCCGGCAAGAAGATGCAGCAGGGTACTTTTCCCGGATCCTGAGGGCCCCAGAATCCCGATGCGGGCCCCCCGCTCCACAATCAGATCCAGTCCCCGGAGGATATGGAGGCGGTCTTCCCCCCAGGGATAGGACTTGTGCAGATCGTGAACTTCCAGGACCGGCGCCATGTTCATTCCTCCCGAAGGGCACGAACCGGGATCAGCCGGGAGGCCCGGTGGGCCGGATAGAGAGAAGCCAGGGCCGCGATCACACCGGAGATTAACCAGATCCAGAACAGATCGGTCGGGACCAGACGCACAGGAAGACGATCAATAAAATACACATCGGGGGGTGGGCGGAGAAGTTGATAGGTGTTCTGCAGCCAGGCGAGCCCGGTCCCCAGGAGAGAACCGATCAGCACCCCTGCCAGTGCCAGACTCATCCCGACAAGGAAAAACACGCGGAGGATTTCGCGCCGGGTCATGCCCAGGGTGATCAGAACGGCGATCTCCCGGGTCCGCTGCATCACCAGCAACATCAGCGTGGAAAGCATGGTGAAGGAGGCCACCAGGGTGATCAGCGAGAGCACCACTGCCAGCCCCAGTTTTTCCAGTTTCAGGGCGGAGAACAGGCTCTGGTTCCACTCCTGCCAGGTGGCCACACGATAGGGGTAGGGCAGGCGCTCATCCAGCCATCGGGCCGTTTTCTGGACGTCCAGCGGATGGACCACCACGGCTTCCAGTCCACTCACGCGGTTTCCCATACCCAGCATGTGCTGAAGGGTGGGAAGAGAGACCAGGGCAAAGGTGGCGTTGAGGTCATAAAGGCCCACGTCAAAAATGCCGCGAACCACAAGAGGAACACGCCGGAAGATCCGCCCCAGTGGGGTTTTGATGGGGCGTTCCATGGTGTAAAACAGGACGGTATCCCCGGCCACCACCCCCAGGTTGGAGGCCAGGACGCTGCCCAGGATGATGTCGCGTTCTCCCAGCTGCAACGCGCCGATGGTCAGATACGTCTTATAAGTTTCTTTGTGAATCATCTGCCCGGGGTCCACCCCTTTGAGCACCACACCTTCCGTCCCCTGCGACGAGGAAAGCAGGCCGCGGGTGGTGAGGTAGGGTCCCCAGGCCACCACCCCGGGCGCCTGCTGCATCAGGCTGCGCAGGGTGTCATCCACCCTGAAGGGTTCATGGAAGAAGCGATCCACCGTGAGATGGGGCGAGGTTCCGAGAATGCGGGCTTTCAGTTCACCCTGAAAGCCGGTCATGACCCCGTTGACAAGAATCAGGGCGGCCACCCCCACGGCAAACCCCACCAGCGCGAACGCGGACATGAACGCCACCAGTCCCCGGCGGGAGAGCCGGAGGTAGTGACGGATCAAAAACCGTTCGGCGCGGGAAATCATGTGTGAGGCAATTCTACGGGATAGGTGTGAGATGGGCAAGGAAAAGCCATTTCACCATGAATCGCCGGGCTCAGGCCGACACCACGCCCTGGGTCAGGAGTTCTGCCTGCTGGAGGACCAGCCGGGTGGCCCGCTCCTGCTTGTCCGGGGGATAGCCGTATTTTCGCAGGATGCGTTTCACAAGAACACGCAAATAGGCACGCACGCTTTCACGCTGTGCCCAATCAATGGTGGCGTTTTCCCGCACGATCCGAATCAGTTCCTGGGCGATTTTCCGGAGGGTGGTATCTCCCAGGACCTGGCGTGCGCTTTCGTTCTCAGCGAGTGCATCGTAGAAGGCCAGTTCTTCCTCGCTTAACCCCAGTTGCTCTCCCCGGCGATCTGCTTCCCGCATCTGGCGGGCCAGGGCGATGAGTTCTTCGATCACCTGAGCAGCTTCCACCGCACGGTTCTGGTAGCGTCGTATCGCCCGTTCCAGCAGTTCGGAGAATCGCCTGGACTGGACCAGGTTTTTCTGTCGGCGCTGACGGATCTCGCTTTTCAGAAGTTTGCGGAGCAACTCCACGGCCAGGTTTTTGTGAGGCATCCCGCGCACTTCTTCCAGGAACTCTTCGGAAAGGATGGAGATGTCAGGTTTTTCCAGTCCTGCAGCCTGGAAAATGTCCACCACACCCTCGGAAGCCACAGCGCGAGCCACCAGGGTTCGGATGGCGTGATCCAGTTCTTCATCGGTTTTCGGGGTGCGGTCCAGCGGTGAGCGTTTGAGCAACGCGGAACGGACCGCCTGGAAGAAGGCCACGTCATCCCGGATTTGCAGTGCGTCCGGATGAGGCACCGCCAGGGCAAAGACCCGGGAAAGATCACGCACTGCCTGGACGAAGCGTTCTTTTCCGGAGGGTTGGGCCAGTACATGTTCCTGCGCGGCAGGGAGCAGGCGTAGACGAGTCTGCGGATCTCCGGACATCCACGGGGTTTTCCAGTCAAAGCCATGGAAAAAGGCGCAGCAAACCTCATATTTCTCCTGCAGGAGCTGAAGGGCCTCTTCCTGGGGGATGGCGGTCCGCCCAGTCCCTCCGCTCTGGGTATACACAGCCAGTGCCCGTTTCAGGTCATGTGCCAGGCCGATGTAATCCACCACGAGGCCGCCCGGTTTGTCGCGGAACACCCGGTTTACACGCGCGATGGCCTGCATCAGTGTGTGTCCACGCATGGGTTTGTCAATGTAAATGGTATGCAGCGGACGGCAGTCAAAGCCGGTGAGCCACATGTCCCGCACGATGACCAGTTTGAGTGGATCGTCAGGGTTTCGGAAACGCTGAGCCAGCAGTTTGCGGCGGGCTTTGTTGCGGATGTGGGGTTGCCACGCTGGTGGATCGGAGGCGGAGCCGGTCATGACCACCTTGAGGAATCCCCGGGTGTCGTCCTCGCTGTGCCAGTGGGGGCGAAGCCGGATGATTTCGTTGTAGAGTTCCACGGCGATGCGCCGGCTCATCACCACGATCATGCCTTTGCCGTCCAGGACCTCCAGCCGCTGTTCAAAATGCTGCACGATGTCTTCGGCAAGCAGGCGAATGCGCGGCGGTGCCCCCACGATGGCTTCCAGTTGCGCCCACCGGCTTTTAAGGCGCTCTTTGCGTTCCACCTCTTCCTCTTCGGTGAGTTCCTCAAAGGCTTCATCCAGAAGGGGTTTGACCTCTTCCGGGAGATCCAGTTTTGCCAGGCGACTTTCGTAAT
>JALUJC010000288.1:0-2883 GCA_027053375.1 Caldifarciminota bacterium | reverse complement strand
ATAGATGGGCACCGTTGCACCGTCGCTGACGGCCTGCTGGATGTCGTACACGGAAATGTAATCGCCGAACACCTGCCGGGTGTTGCGGTCCTCCAGTTCCACGGGTGTTCCTGTGAAGGCAATGAAGGAAGCATGAGGCAGGGCATCGCGCATGTGACGGGCAAACCCGTCAATAAACCCATACTGGCTCCTGTGAGCCTCGTCGGCAATCACCACGATGTTTCGTCTGCGGGAAAGCACCGGATATTTCGCGCCGCGCTGTTCGGGGAAGAATTTCTGGATGGTGGTGAAGATCACCCCGCCGCTCTGGCGTTCGGCCAGGAGTTTTCGGAGATGTTCCCGGTTTTCGGCACGGATGGGCATCTGGCGAAGCAGCTCATGACCCCGGGCAAAGGTGGTAAAAAGCTGATCATCCAGATCGTTGCGGTCGGTAAGCACCACCAGGGTGGGATTGTCCATGGCGGGTTCCCGCGCGATTCGAGCTGCATAGAAAAGCATGGTCAGGCTTTTCCCGGATCCCTGCGTGTGCCACACCACCCCCACCCGGCCGTCCCCTGGTTTGCCCCCGTGGCGAAGCCCGGCTTCATAGCGACCCTCCAGATCGCGGATGTGTGCCTCGGGCTTTTGTCCCGCGGCCCGTAGAGTTTCCTGAAGGGCCACCCGGACGGCGTGGAACTGGTGATAACCGGCCACTTTTTTGCTTACCCCGCTGTCTTCTTTTTCAATCACCACAAAATCACGGATTAATTCCAGGAGGGTCTGAGGATCCAGGGCACCGCGGATCATTACCTCCAGTTGGGGCACGCCCTGGTCTTCCACCCGCTTGCCGCTTACGGTGCGCCAGGGTCGGAACCATTCCCGGCCGGAGGTCAGGGTGCCCATGCGGGCCTCCACGCCATCGGAGATGATCAGGAGTTCGTTGTAGGCGAAGAGGGTGGGGAGTTCGGCTTTGTAGGTTTGCAGTTGCTGGAAGGCTGTCCAGATGGTGGCCTCTTCGTCGGTGGGGTTTTTCATTTCGATGAGAACCAGCGGGAGCCCGTTAACGAACAGGACGATGTCCGGGCGTCGGTGGTGCCGGGCGTCCACCACGGTAAACTGGTTAACCGCCAGGAAATCGTTGAGTTCGGGATGATCTGCGTCCATCACGCGAACATGTGCGCCGACGATGCGTCCATCCTCCCGGCGAAACTCCACGGCCACGCCGTCCACCAGCATCCGATGAAACTGGTGGTTCCGTGCTTCCAGGGTGGCGCCTTCCGGGTGGATCAGACGGCGAAACGCCTCGTCCAGGGCATCCTGGGGAAGATCCGGATTCAGCCGCACCAGCGCATCCCGCAGCCGCTGTTTCAGCACCACGTCGCGGTAGTCCTCGCGTTCGGCCAGCGGTTCGCCGGGGGCGATTTCGGGGCCGTAGGCAATGGTCCAGCCTGTGGCCTCCAGCCAGGCCAGGGCGGCCGCTTCAGCTTCGGATTCAGTGAATTTCATTTTGATTCAACCCATAGCGTCAACAGTCTCATGGCGTGAATTGCCCTCTCGATCAAGAACTGCATGATTGTTTCACTGCTTTTGTTCAGCAAATCGTATCGGCGAAGTGTTTTACGGTAATTTTTCCCTTTTCTGTGAGCCACACCCACGGAACGAAGGGTCTGAATCATGTGGAATACCTTGATCACCGTCTCTGTGTCAGAGAATCCCTCATGTTTCAGGAAACGTTCAAACTTCCGAATACTTTTTTTGTTTTCTTCTAATTCATCTTGAACAGGTTTTGCGATTTCCGTGTCGTTTAGCGAATCCACGAGCAGTTTTGAAAGCCAGAGAATTTGCTGTTCCAGCTCTGACGGGGAGTCGGAAACTGGGATATGAAAAGCATCAAATATATGTTGGTCTTCAGGAGGAAGATCCCGGAATAATGGCCAACCGTATTGTTGTTGCCATACCTGGTTCAATCGCAGATACAGGTTGCGGAACACCAGATCCGGTCGTACTGGATCTTCAAACTCCGCCAGGATTGAACGGCGGAACGCCGTCTCGCTCAGGCCTTTTGGGGAAGGGGGTGGAACGTTGTGTTCTTTCCAGTGAAGCAATTCCGCATAGGGCAGTTTTTCGGCCAAATCACCAAGAAAAACAACCACATGGGTTGGATGATTGTTGTCTATGGGCAGGACCCACAGGTTTTTGCATCGGATCAACCCATCTTCAACGGTGTACTTCTGCGGGTTATCGTAGTATTTTTGAAGCACAGCTTTCGTAAAATACACAGGGGTAAGAAAGAAGGGAGGATCTGGGCCATCGGATATAAGATCGGGATTGGCGGGGTATCGGATTTTCTTCCCTTCTGGGGTTTCTCCAACAATAAACAACACATCTCGGTTTTCTTCTCGCTGCGTGTTTTCAGATTCATCAAAAGGCCATATGCCGCATTCTTCCACAGGGGGCGGTGGAACGATCACTTTTCCGAACAATACGGAAAGGGTTTGCTCCCCGTCACTGTCCAGCGCCACGGCATAACGCATCCACTCCTCAATCCGATCAATACGGTGTTTATCTTCGGGGATTTGATTGATCGGGATGGATAAACGTCGGAATGATTGGACGAACAAAGCAAAATAGAGCTGGGTGGCCGCGAGAAATCTTCTCAAATATGGCCAATAGACAATCACCCGGCCATCCTCAAACTTTACCACATCAATGGTGGGTTTTCCTGCCTCGTCAAAGTCGACAAGACGGGTTTTGGCTTTATCCTCGGCCAGATTATGAAACAGGCGGAATTCCTCGCAAATCTCCATGTATGAGTCCCAATGTGACTGGAAGTATCGTGAAATCACAAAAGGCCGGATGCCCTCGTCGTTTCCGAAGGGATGATATACGGGGTCTCCGTTTTCA
>JALUJC010000287.1 GCA_027053375.1 Caldifarciminota bacterium | reverse complement strand
AACAAACGCAGGGTGTCGTTTTTCAGGGTATAAAGATCCACCCCTTCCCGTCCTCGTGCCAGGACCAGTACATCTTCTTCCCAGTGGATCCGTTCCAGCCTGCCTCCATACGCAAAGCGTCCCACAGGATAAAGTCCTGGCGGGTTGGGCGTGATGCCCAGGAGATAGCCCGTGGTGTCCGTACAGAACACCACCAGTCGGAACAAACGCGCCGCGAAATCCTGAATGGAACAGGGGAGGGTTTCCTCTCCAAGCTTCTGGTCCTGGTGCAGACTGTAAAAAGCCAGACCCTGCGGTCGCAGCGCGGCAAACACCAGCGTGTCGTAAAGGATCCGCGCAGAGAGCAACTGGGGAATTTTCTGATAACGGATCTGTTTCAAGGACCCATCGTTCCCCAGGAGGGCCACATGATATCCCCCATTTTTTTCCACCAGGACAAGTGTGTCCTTCCGGGCGTGGAGAACCTGGACTGCAAACCCTTCCGATGTCAGGTTTCCCACTTTCTTGAGGGACCCCTCCTCCATCCGGTATACATTGAACCCTGCCCAGCCGTTGGCAGACACAAGAAAAGGAGGGATCAGGATAAGATCACGCACACGATCCGCGACAGGCAACTCCTGAAGGCGGGTATACAGATCCCCCTCTTTTTCAAACACACCCAGCACCTGACTGGAACCCACGAAAACATACTGATCGTGGAAAGGAAGCACCGTGCGTGCAGATCCGGCGATCACCGCCTCAAACACAGGGGAAGCTGCAACGAACAGTGCAGCCATGCCCACTCCTGCCAGAAAGATCACACCCCCAGAGCGTTTCATAGTCGTATTATAGCACAGGATCGGGATTGCATCAAGGGGAAAAGGTGATCTTCGCACAGGGATATGCAAATTGCCAACCCAATGCTCATTCCTGTGAACCGGTCATCAACACCATTTCCAGGAAGTACATACATCAAAAATTCCAGCACCACAGACGACGTACCGTTGGGGACCGTGCCTGGAGTTTCCAGGAAAAATTTGCTTTCACCCCTCGTGGTGCGTGTCCATCTTCTTGATTGTTCTCTGATTCGTTTCTTTCTCAGGACGGAGGTTCCTTCCACTGATGGGCGGCGACCCAGAGCTGCCCGGCCGCCAGGGCGCCGTCGGTGGGGGGAAGCCGGTGAGGAAGCAGGCAACGCCGATTTCTATGCTTCATTTCTTCCAGAAGCATTTCGTCCAGCAATCGGTTTAAAAACACACCCCCGCCGCAGACCAGTGGAAGATTCGGAAACCGCGCAAGAAGGGGATTCAGGGCGTCCACAAGGCTCCGGTGAAAGCGGAACGCCACTTTTTCCGATGGTTCGCCTCCCAGGATCTCTTCCACCATCTGGCGAATCATGGGGCGCCAGTCCAGACGCAACAGGTCACCTGTCTCCACGAGAGGAAGGGGATAGGAAGGTGCATCACCGATCCCCCTCCAGGCTGCATACTCCAGCTGTTGCGCAGCTTCCGCCTGATGCGTGGCCTCCCACACCAGCCCCAGCAGGGCACTCACACCGTCAAACAACCGCCCCATGCTGGTGGTAACCGGTGCATGGAGACCTTTTTGCAGAATCTCTTTCAGCAATTCCCGGGTCTTTTCGCGAAGAGCGTGCCACAGCGGAAGATCCACCGGAACATCTCCATCAAAGGCTTCCATCAGCAGGGAAAACGCAATTCGCCAGGGTTCTCTGATGGAACGTTCTCCTCCTGGAAGTCGAAAAGGCCACAGAGAAGCGATACGACGGTAAATACGCGCATCGCCCACCAGGATCTCTCCACCCCATACGGTGCCATCCTCCCCATATCCCGTACCGTCCCAGGTCAATGCCAGTGCGGGACCGGGATGCTCAAACTCCAGCAACACTGCCGCAAGATGCGCATGGTGGTGCTGAACAGCGAAGGAAGGCACCCCGAATTTTCTGGAGATTTCAGCAGCCAGCGCGGTGGTGAAATAATCGGGATGAAGATCGTGCACCACCCCCTCGGGTCGTATCTCATAAAGCCGGAGGAAGTCCTCCAGCACACGACGATAGACCTCACGGGCATACCAGCCCTCCATCTCTCCCAGATGTTGAGACAGAATAATCTCCCGTCCCCGTGACAGGGCAAAAGTGACGTTCATGTGCCCTCCCAGGGCAACAAGAGAAGGGAGTTCCCGGGGAGCAAGCACAGGAAGGGGAACATATCCGCGTGCACGCCGCACCATGACAGTCCGACGTTCGGGCTTTTTCAGCACCAGAACCACCGAGTCGTCTACATGCCGTCGAATGGGGCGGTCATGAAGGAGAAAGCCATCCACCAGCGATTGAAGTGCCTGGAGGGCATGATCATTCTCAAATTCCATGGGGTCCTCGGAAAGGTTTCCCGACGTGGCCACCACGGGGAAGCCGAGTTCTGCGAGAAGCAACTGGTGCAACGGTGTATAGGGAAGAAACACGCCCAGATAAGGTGAACCAGGCGCCACAGATGGAGCAAGTTCAAGGAGGGAGGCGGGGGTTCGGGGAAGCAGCAATATCGGAGCCTGCGGCGCAGACAGCCAGGCAACTGCTTCATCCGGTAGCCAGACATGCCGGCGGAGGGTGGTTGTGTCTGGATACATAACAGCGAAAGGTTTTCGTGGACGCCGTTTGCGCTGTCTCAGCAGCTGCAATGCCTGCTCGTTCCTGGCGTCCACCACAAGGTGCATCCCCCCCAGACCTTTCAGCGCCACAATTCGCCCCTCACGGACCCAGCGAATTGCCCTTTGCAGAGCATCCTCTCCCTCTGTTACAGGTTTCTTCTTGCCGCTTTCGTACCAGAGCAGGCGGGGACCACAGCGCGCACAGGCATTGGGCTGGGCGTGGAAACGCCGATCTTCCGGATCCTCATATTCCCGGGCACACGCTGCACACATCTGAAAGCGCTTCATGGTGGTCCGGGGACGATCATACGGGAGGGATTCGATAATGGTAAACCTCGGACCACAGTGGGTGCAATTAATGAAAGGATAACGATAACGCCTGTCTTCCGGATCCATCAACTCGCGGCGGCAGGCCTCGCACGTGGCAAGATCCGGAAGAATCCACACCCGCGGGGGACCTTTACGATCGCTTTTCACAATCTGAAACACGGTGTCCCCGCGGGGCTGGATTTCCTGGTGTTCCAGGGTATACAGGAGGGCGGGGGGAGGTTTTTCCCTGGGCAACCGCCTCAAAAAGGCCTGCACACGGGAAGGTGCGCCTTCTACCTCAATAAACACCCCCTCCCCATCGTTCCGAACAAACCCCTTCAGGGAAAGTTCCTGTGCCAGCCGGTACACGAAGGGGCGGAAACCCACACCCTGCACCACGCCCTGAATCTGAATCCGCACCCGACGGAGATCGTTCATGGATGATGGACGCACGTCCAAAAGATGCACAGAGACAGGGGGACCACCGGCGCCGTTGCGGCACACCGTGCAGGATCCCGCATCCCTGCGCCGGTTTCCGCCACCGTCTCCACACTCCGGGGCAGCGTTCGCCGGCCGGGTACGATGCAGGGCCCCATCCCGAAGGGCTTCAGGAGAAGTGCTTTCTTCCAGGTCTGAAAAGCCGGGATAGGTTCCGTCAACGTTCCAGACGCTCGCTTCTTGCCCTGATCAGCGCCTTCACCCATTCCTCCACACCCTCCCCCGTACGCGCAGAAGTACGAAAGGTATGGATGTCTGGACGCAATTTCCGGGCTTCTGCTTCCGCACGCTCCGGGTCAAAGGTAAAGTGCGGAAGGAGATCCATTTTGGTCAGCACCATCCAGTCTGCAGTGCGGAAGGCTTTTGGGTATTTCGCAGGCTTATCATCCCCCTCGGGGACAGAAAGCAACACCACCCGGAGATGTTCCCCCAGGTCATAGCTTGCAGGGCACACAAGGTTTCCCACATTCTCAATCAGCACAAAGTCATAGGTCTGTCCATTCACCTGTAGCCAGACCTGCGCCACCATGTGGGCTTCCAGATGGCAGGTTCCACCGGTGGTGATCTGGACAGCATCCACACCCTGTGCCCGGATACGCTCGGCATCCCGCTCGGTTTCCAGATCTCCTTCCAGAACCAGCACCCTGTAGGAACTTTTTAGCGCCTGAACGGTACGCTCCAGGAGCGACGTCTTTCCGGATCCCGGAGAAGAAAGCAGGTTCACCACAAAAATCCCGCGGTTTCTCCAGTTCTCCCGGAGTTGCTGTGCCAGCAAATCATTGGCTCGCAGCAGATCCTGCTTTACATCCACATGAAGATGTTTCATGATGTTTCCTCCGAAAGTTCCAGCTCCACATCTCTCAGACGCAACTCCTCCCCCTGGACCACATGAACCCGCACACTGCCACAGTGCGGGCAACGCAACGCCCGCTGTTCCCACGGTGAGGTCTTCCCGCAATCCTCACAGCGTATCTTAACGGAAAGAAAGGTATACGCCATTTCTGCATTCTGAATCAATGGATCTCCCGCCTTCAGAACTTCAAAGGCCTCCTCCAGTAGCTCCGGGACCACGTTGGCCAGTTCCCCGATTTCCAGGCGGAAACGTATCACCCGTTTCGCACGATGTGTTCGGGCCACCTCTTCAAGAGAACGGACAAGCGACTGAAGAATGGACAGTTCGTGCATCTCAGCAGATCCGGGGAAGTTGTTCTCCGGAGAGCATATCCACCACGCGACTCCCTCCCAGCCAGGTCTCCATGCGAACCACACCGGGATGGTCTTCCACCACTTCCCCGATGATGCGCGCTTCGGAACCCAGGGGATGGGTGCGCATCAACGCAAGCAGTTCCTCGGCGCGTTCAGGAGCCACAAATGCAAGAAAACGCCCCTCATTGGCCACAAACAGCGGATCCAGCCCGAGAATTTCACAGGCACCCCGAACATCTTCCCGGACGGGGATGGACGCTTCCTGGATCACCACACCGGTGCCGCTGGCCTGTGCCAGTTCATTTAACGCGGAAGCCACACCTCCCCGCGTGGCATCCCGCAGCGCATGCACATCCCGACCGCCCGCTTCCAGGAGCTTCTGGACCAGCGGCCAGAGGTTGGCCGTATCGCTCTCCAGCCCCGACTCAAAGGACAACCCCTCACGGATGGACAGGATGGCCATGCCGTGTTCAGCGATGGGACCGTTAAGGAGGATGCGATCCCCCGGTCGGATTCTGGAGGGTCGAATGTCCACATCGTCCAGGATGATCCCAATGCCGGTCGTGTTCAGAAAGATCCCGTCCCCTTTCCCCCGTTCCACCACCTTGGTGTCACCTGTCACCACCTGCACACCCGCCTCTTCCGCCCGCTCCCGGATGGTCACCAGGATTTCCCAGAGATCCTTCAGGCGAAAACCCTCTTCCAGGATCATGCTCAGGGAAAGATACAACGGCCGCGCGCCGCACATGGCCAGGTCGTTCACCGTTCCGTGAACTGCCAGGTCACCGATATTCCCTCCCGGGAAAAAAGGGGGGGACACCACGAAGCTGTCGGTTGAAAACGCGAGACGCCCTCCAGGCGCAGGGAGCAGGGCTCCATCATGCAACTCCGAAAGAAAGGGATTCTCCAGCGTGGGCGCAAAAAGATCCCGAATTAAACGCTGGGTAAGCTTTCCTCCACCCCCATGCGCCAGGGTTACCGTGTCATACTCCTGGATGGGAATCGGGCACTGGAACCTCATGCACCTGCCTCCTGAAAACGGCGAAAAGCATAGTATGCTGCACATGCCCCTTCACTGGAAACCATGGGGGCACCCAGGGGATGCTCCGGTGTACACAACTGGCCAAATGCGGGACAGTCCACGGGTTTTTTCTTTCCCTGCAGGATGGCACCCGCGATACACGCACTGGATTCTTCCCTGTGGATGGCGTCCACCTGAAACTTCTGTTCCGCATCCCATGCAGCATAGGACGCCCTCAAACGTAATCCGCTGGCGGGAATGACGCCAATGCCACGCCAGGTCATGTCTGTGACTTCAAACACTTCCTCCACAAGTGCGCGGGCATGGGGGTTTCCCTCCCGGCATACGGATCGTGTGTACTGATTCTGAACCTCATGGCGCCCCTCCTCCAGCTGATCCACCAGCATGGCCAGTCCCTGAAGCAGATCCAGCGGCTCAAACCCCGCCACCACAAAGGGGATCTGATAGCGTTCTGCCAGCTCCTCGTATGCTGTATATCCCATCACCGTGCACACATGCCCCGGCGCAATAAAGCCACGGATCTCGGTTTCGGGATCCTCCATCAGCGCTTCAATGGCCGGGGGGACCAGCACATGGGAGACCAGAACGGAGAAATTCCGGATGTCCTCTTTTTTTGCCATCCAGACGGCCATTGCATTTGCCGGTGCCGTGGTCTCAAACCCCACCGCAAAAAACACCACCTCCCGATCAGGATGCTGTCGGGCAAGATCCAGTGCATCCAGCGGGGAATAGACCATCCGCACATCCGCACCCCGGGCTTTCACAGACAGGAGATCTCCTCCGGTTCCCGGAACCCGCATCATATCGCCAAAGGTGGTAAAAATCACCTCTTCCTGCCTGGCAATGGCAAGCGCGCGATCAATCTTTTCAAGGGGCGTCACGCACACCGGACACCCCGGTCCGTGAATCAGGGTGACCGCACCTTCAAGAAGGCGATCAATTCCATAACGGATCAGCGTATGGGTTTGCCCTCCACAGATCTCCATGATGGGCCAGGGACGACTGCTCCGATGACGAATGTATGCCACCAGTTCACGGGCGAGCCGGGGATCCCGGTATTCATCCACAAATTTCATGATCCTGCCTCCTCCACCCGGGCGAGTGCAATTCTTCCCTGGAACAGGACGCGATCTCCCGGTTCCACATCCGGAATCAGATCCGCTCGAACGACCCACCGTACTCCCCGCACCGAAACGCAGGCACAGGGATACCCCCCCTGCTGGAAAACCTCCACCACCTTCCCTTCCACCAGATGTTCCCCCTGGTCCATCATGCCCCGGGCTCCCTGGTTTCACTTACATCCAGTCCTTCAAGATCCCCCATCTCTTTCAAAAAAGAAAACACGCGGCGAGCCTCCTCCTCATCAATCCTGCTGATGGCGAACCCCACATGCACCACCACGTAGTCGCCCACCTGCACATCCGGGGTATAGCTCAGATTGACCTCTTTAACAATTCCCCCAAACTGAACCTTTCCAAACAGAAGCCCGAGTTCATTTCGCCACACATCCACCACTCTTCCGGGAACCCCAAGACACATGCCTCACCTCCTTCATCCTTCCGTTTTTCAGGACAGACGCTCTGGCAAGCCCTGCATCCACGAATGAATGACCTTCCGAACCGCACGCACGGCTTCCGGTAACGCTCTCTCCACTTCCTCTGAGAGCCCCACACCGGGCTGAAAGGGTGCGGGGACCACCCCGACCAGCCGGATGTCCTGAAGCGTCCCGTCCCGCAACACCCGCAACCATGCGAGCAGATCCGGAAGGGCCACGTCATGGGCAGAGAACTTGATGGCCGGTCCACGAAGCAGGGCGTCCTCTTCCAGCACCACCACGGTGCCCGGGGGTGCCTCCACACGCACAGCATCCAGAATCAACAGGTGCGTTGTGTGCTCCAGATAGGGGAACAGGGCAAGCCCCCGTGTTCCTCCATCGATCCGTTCTACAGACGGGGGCAGGGGTTCATTTTCCAGCCTTCGGAGAAGGTGAACCCCCACCCCCT
>JALUJC010000286.1 GCA_027053375.1 Caldifarciminota bacterium | reverse complement strand
ATAGACGGCGAAGGTGACCCAGACGGCGCCCGTATGGTATCCCTGGGGCTGGGCATGCAACCATCCTGGAAGTACCAGCCAGAGCAGAACCCCCCACCGCTTCATGACGCGTCCTCCCGATAGAACCGCCAGATATCCACAACAATCGCCAGAGTGGGCAGAAGGATACACACCAAAAACAGCAACAGATCCCTCATTCTTCACCTCCCGTGCATGATCCCGGATGCTTCCAGAAACTGGCGAAACGCGGGATGCGTCACCTCCAGAATACGATCCACCGGGGTGTCCACCACCACCTCACCCTCATCCAGCAACACCAGGCGATCCGCCACACGAAGCGCACTACGCAGATCGTGGGTCACCATCACCCCGGTGACATCCAGGTTTTCCTTCAGGTTGAGCATCAGATCATTGATCCGGTCCGCGGTGACCGGGTCCAGACCGGCTGTGGGTTCATCATACAGGAGGAACTCAGGTGCGTGGACAATCGCCCGCGCAATTCCCACACGCTTTCGCATCCCCCCGGAAAGTTCTGAAGGATACAGCGCTTCCGTCCCGGCAAGGTCCACCATCTCCAGGGCCTGTCGTACACGCGCCCGAATTTCTTCATCACGATACCGCTTCTGCTCCACCAGGGGAAGGGCCACGTTTTCATACACCGTCATGGAATCAAAGAGGGCCGCTCCCTGAAACACGTACCCGAACCTGCGACGCAGAGCATAAAGTTCTTTGCGGCCGGCACGATCCACACGGAGCCCATCCACATACACTTCTCCACGGTCCGGGTACAACAATCCAAGGATGTGCTTGAGCGTTACGGTTTTCCCTGTTCCTGACTTCCCCAGGATGGCCAGTGTTTCTCCGTCTTCAATGGTCAGAGAAACCCCACGAAGGACTTCCTTGCGGCCAAAACGCTTCCAGAGGTTGACAAGCCGTATCATCCGTAGATCAGGGTTCCAAGCAGATAGTCCATGGCCAGGATGAGCACGGATGAACTGACCACCGCCTCTGTGGTCGCACGCCCCACACCCGCTGCGCCTCCCTCGGTATAGTACCCGTGAAAGGAGCCCATCAGTGCAATCACCCCTCCAAACACAAGGCTTTTCAGAAGTCCACCCATGAGGTCCAGCGGATTGAAGAACAGGCGGATTCCCTGGACGAAAAGGGTGAGCGGGAGACGGAGAATCGCCTCCGCCACAAACGCAGAAGCCACGATGGCTGTAAATTCCGCCAGAATCGTGAGCATGGGAAGCGAAATCAACCCTGCAAGCAGCCGGGGCAGCACCAGATAGCGCACCGGATTGATGCCCATCACGGCAAGCGCATCAATCTGCTCGGTCACACGCATGCTTCCCAGTTCAGCCGCAATCCCCGCCCCCGAACGCCCGGCCACCACCAGTCCTGTGATCACAGGTCCCAGCTCAATCATCACCGCCTTGGCGATGCCCACCCCCAGATAGTCCAGGGGAACATAATCCCGAATTTGATAAGCTGTTTGAACGGCAGAAACCATCCCGATAAACAGGGAGGTCAGAAGGACCACCGGGAGCGACCGTACCCCGATTTTTTCAATTTCAACCACCGTCAGCCGTGGGGTAAGATGGATCTCCCGCAGGGAGAGAACCACCTCCCGGAGAAGGACCACCAGCTGACCGAGTCGCTCAATCCAGAAGCGCATCCAGCACCCCGGATTGTTCCAGGAAATGGGTGTGTATTCTTCCCGCTCGAAAGTCCGGATGTTCCAGGATTTTACGGTGAAGGGGCACGGTCGTGGGGAAGCCTTCAAGATACCACTCATCCAGCGCACGCGCAAGGCGCCTCAGGGTTTCCTGGCGGGTGTTTCCCCAGGCAATCAGTTTGGCAATCAGGGAGTCGTAATAAGGGGGAACGGTATACCCGGCAAAGATATGCGTATCAATGCGGATCCCCGGTCCTCCAGGAAGATGGAGCGCCTCAATGCGCCCGGGGCGGGGTTGAAAATCCTGCGTGGGGTCTTCTGCGTTGATCCGGAGTTCAATGGCATGCCCGTGGATCCGGACCTCCTCCTGGCGAAGAGGGAGAGGATGTCCCAGGGCCGTAAGAATCTGCAATTTGACCAGATCCACCCCGGTGATCATCTCCGTGATCGGGTGCTCCACCTGGATCCGGGTGTTCATCTCAATAAAATAAAAAGCACGTCTGCGCTCATCAAACAGGAACTCCAGGGTTCCGGCAGTTTCGTAGCCCAGTGATTGTACCGCCCTGAGCGAAACCTCTCCAAGATAGGCGCGTTCTTCCTGTGTCAGAACCGGTGATGGGGCTTCTTCAATGAGCTTCTGGTGACGCCGCTGGATGGAACAC
>JALUJC010000285.1 GCA_027053375.1 Caldifarciminota bacterium | reverse complement strand
CCCGAGAAGCAACTGGAGCGGGTCCGGTGGGTTCCGGACCTGATGGACGACTTTGTGAATCACCCCCAGACATCTCCCAGCGCTCTCCAGGATACGGTGCAGCAGGCACTTCAGGTTCTGCTCGCATATGGGGATGCCGAGGCGCTGCGGATCGCACAGCGCGCCAGGGATTTCTTTTCCCGACTGGACACCCGCCAGCCTCAGGGAATCTCCCAGTGGCTGGAAACCCGGGTCTACCTCGGGGACTGGGAGGGGATTGAGGATGCATTCTCGGAGGCGCGTTCGTCCGCCCTTTCCCCGGATCAGCAGATCCGCCTGGATCTTCTCCAGGGGTTCTATGAAGTGCTGGATGGGAACCTGCGTCAGGCCCGGCAGCGCATCGGGAAAGCCCATCAGGAACTGGTGTCCCTGGCGACCCAGTCTCCTGCATCCATCCCGCTCTCCCTGTCCCAGCTTCTCGCACAGGCGTTTATGCTTCAGGCACTGGCAAGCTTCTGGGAGGGAGACCCGCTTGAACGAGTGCAGAAATTGATTCAGCAAAGCACCCGACAGGTCTCCCCGGAAGGCTTTCTACACCTGATCCATAACGAACTCCTCCTCGCCCGGGACTTCTGGACCGGAAAATGGGAAGAACTGCTTGCACGTGGTCAGCCACGTGGCTATCAGGAACTCATGTATGCTTCGCTGATTCGTTTTTTCCGTGGTCAGTGGGACGCAGAACTTCAGGAGATGCTTCAGGAACTCTCCAGACAACCCTCCCGGTTTGGCCTGATCGGTCGTCGGATCCGGACCTGGGTCAACAGTTTCGTTCGGGGAGAGGCGCCCGTCTCTGGCTGGTTGCCCTTCCGCCCCTTTGGCGTGCTTTCCCTCTGGTTCCTCTGGAACTGGGAAAGAGAACATGGTACGGTGGAAGACACCCGGCGTGTGGTAGAACAGCTTCAGCAGACCGATGCAGACGTTCTCCAGCACCCACTCCTCCAGGCCCTTTCTCTGCAAAACGACGGCACGGAGGCGGAATGGGTCTCCCTCGCTTCCTGCGTTCGCCCCTACCCCCTTCTTCTCCTTCTAACTTTCTGGGCCTACCCGCCCACGCAGCCCCTTCCTGAAAATCTACGTGAGGAACTGCTGTCCGCCGCCCAAACGTTGCAGTCCCCCTGGCTGGAACATCTGGTACGCTTTCGCCACAGTCCGAACCGTGAGGAACAGCACCGTGCACACCAGATGCTTCAGGACCTTGCTGCACGGTGGGAAGCATAGCCAAAACTGTGAGGAGAACCATGAAAATCGCTCTTCTAAAAAGCAAACTTCACCGGGTCCGATGCACCCGAAAAGAACTGGCCTATGAAGGGAGCCTGGCGGTGGACCGGGGTCTGATGGACGCCGCAGGATTGTTGCCTTTTGAACGTATTGAGGTCTTCAACGTCACCAATGGGGAACGCTGGTCCACGTACATCATCCCTTCCGAAACGCCTGGCGAAGTGGCCCTGAACGGGGCCGCCGCAAGAAAGGGGGAGGTGGGGGATGAACTGATTGTGGTCAGTTATGCCTGGGTGGACCCTTCCCACCCTCAACTGGAAACCCGGATCGTGCTGGTGGATGAAACCAATCGCATCCGTGAAGTCCGAACCTACCGGGCCGGAGAACATGGATCTTCCCTTTCGGGATGACGAAGCGCTTGCCTTTGCCCGACAGGTGCTGAAACAGGCACTGGAGGGGCATCCCCCCCCACCGCCTCCAGAATCCTGGCAGATCCGTCCTTCAGGTGGGGTGTTCACCACGCTGCGAACCCGTCGAGAACATCGCCTGCGGGGGTGCATGGGCGTCCTGGATCCGGACCTTCCTCTCGGGGAGAAAGTCGTGCGTTCCACCCTGCTTGCCGCTTTCCACGATCCCCGCTTTCCACCGTTACACCCCCTGGAGCTGGACCACGTCCAGATTGAGCTCTCCTTTCTCACACCCCCCGAGCCCCTCCCCCCGGATCCCGGGGCCCGTATGGCTTCGGTGCGTATCGGAACGGACGGCCTGATCCTCACCCACGGCCACCATCGTGGACTCCTGCTCCCTGAAGTGCCCGTGGAAATGGGATGGAGGGAGCCTGTGCAGTTCCTGGAAGCGCTTTCGAGAAAAGCCGGCCTTCCACCGGATGCCTGGAAGGATCCTGAGGCACGCCTGGAACGTTTCCAGGCGGTGGTTTTTCGGGAACCGTAATCCAGGACCGGTCACGTCCTCCCCTCGTACTCCTCGCATGTGGCGTCTGCCTCCGATCGCACAGACCCTGCAGGAAGTATCGGATCCCTTTCGTGTAGATTGATGATGAGGCAAGGCGGGGGGTTGAAAAAAAACGGATCCTGTATAATGGC
>JALUJC010000284.1 GCA_027053375.1 Caldifarciminota bacterium | reverse complement strand
GCGGTATCCATCTCTGGCAGGGTCTCATCCCGATAGACGACCCCCACCTCCTGCATGTGCTTCGCACGACCGCCTGCATGTCGCATCCCATCTTCCGAGGTCAGGACCAGCACATCCGGTGCCGCAATCCCGGTGTAACGTATGGGCACAGGGGACAGGATCAACTCGGCGGTGCTGAACCCCACCCCCACTGTTACGGGATAGCTCCCCTTTTTGCTCACAAACATGCCCGCCCGCATGGCCGCAAGCGCAAAGAGTTCCGCTGCTTTCTGCACCCCTTCTCCCGCAGAACCTGAAAGCACAATCCCCACCGGGCGATCCAGAGGAACACGGGCCTGTACTTCTCTGACCGGTACCCTTTCCAGCAGGGAACGGGACGTTTGGGGTTCCATGAGGCGATAGGGTGGACGTTCCTGCTCGGCCAGCATTCCCGTGGGCAGGTGGAGCTCCTCGGTGAGATGCTTCAGTTTGAGCCCCGGATTGAATTTCACCGCATACGCCGTACACAACTCCAGCACTTCCACGGCAGAAAACCCATCATAGGCCACCGCCGCTTCCAGGATTTCGGAATAATCCCCCAGCCCCACCACACGCCAGACCCGGGGTGCCCCCGCTTCCCGGAGCAGCTCCGCGATACGGTATCCCGGTTCCTGTTTTCCCTGGGGGGTGGTTCGGGTATGAAACCCTTCGGGCGTGAGGCCACTGGGCTGCCCGCCTGTCATGCCATAGAGCATATTGTTGTGGATGATCACCGTCATGGGAACGTTGCGGTTGGCCGCTTCAATCAGGTGGTTGCTGCCCAGTGTGGCTCCCCCATCCCCGATCAACACGACCACCTTCTTCCGGGGATTATCCATGGCCATGGCAATGCCTGCTCCCAGGGCCACCGAGCGGCCGTGCAGGCCATGGACTGTATGGGTATTCAGATCCCTGTCGATGATGCCGTGACACCCGATGTCGGTGACCACCACCACATCCAGTGGGTCCAGCCCCAGCCTCGTCAGCGCGCGTTCCAGGTTGTAGGCCACATGATGATGGCCACACCCCTTACAGAAAGGGAGAGAGCGGGACTTTAAAAATTTCAGGGTTTGCGTGGTCATGCGCGAACCTCCGCCACGATCTCTTGCGGGGGAATCAATCCCCCGATACGGTTCACCCCCCGTAGATCGGATCGTCCGGTATGCGCCGCCAGCAACTCACGAAACTGCCCGGTCAGGTTCTCCTCCACCACCCACACCTCCGGATAGCGTGCCAGCAGTTCACGGTACACCGGTGGCAGGGGGAGAAGCGTATTCACAACCAGCAGCGAAACCGGGATTCCTTCTTTCAGCAACTGATCCCGCGCCTCGCGGGTGGCTTCGGCCGAAATCCCCCAGGAAATCAGAAGCTTTTTTGCCTCGGGATGGGGCTCGTAGGTGTACACAGAGTAAGTGTGGAGATGATGGATCAGCTTTTCATACAATCTCCGGGTGTTGGCCATGGCTTCCGGCGTACTGTGCTGCAGCAGTCCCGTCTCGTCATGTGTGGAAGCGGTCAGGCGAACCTGGGCACGGTCATCCCCCACAGGAAGGAAAGGGGGCACAAGATCCTCGGTCCGGGCGTAGGGTCGGTAGGTTCCGTTCGGACGGGCCACAGGACGCTCCACCCGGGGAATCTCCGGAAGTGCTTGCAAATCCAGTGTTTTTTCTGTAATCACCATCTCTTTAGAGGTCAGCACCACCACAGGTGTCCGCAACCGAACAGCGGTACGAAGCGCCAGCGCCGGGATGGTCCAGCACTCTTCCAGTGAGGAAGGCGAAAGTGTGGGAAGGGGAAATCCCCCTGAAATCACCCCCCGAAGGGCCAGCAGATCCCCCTGCGCTCCCAGCGTCGCGGTTCCCGTGGAAGGCCCCATCCGCTGGGCCAGGATCACCACCATGGGAAGTTCCATCATGAAGGCCATGTTCAGCGATTCCACCATCAGGGCAAATCCCGGAAACGCCGTGGCCGTCACGGGGAGCAACCCACGGGCGGAAAAACCCGCCATCCACTGCAACACGGTGATCTCATCCGGTGCTGCAAGGGCGCGAGGGAAACGTTCACTTGCAAAGGCATAGATACGGTTCGCCGGCGTGATGGGATACCCCACATAGATGTCCGCGCCAGCTTCTGCCAGCGCTTCCACCATCAGCAGGGAGCCATCTACCAGCGCACGGGTGGTTTTGCTCATTGCCTGGTCTCCTGTTTGGATGTGGAAAGTATACACCTCGCGTATCAGTCCATCAAAAGGCACAGGATCTTTCTGTGCATCTCCCCTCCGCCTTCGGAAACAGGATTCATACGCAACCTGCATCCCTCTGCACCACTCCTCTGTGCCCTCACCACCCC